>CAZWJZ010000160.1:7399-10414 GCA_964634665.1 uncultured bacterium
CTCTAAGCTCTTGCCGTTTAACTTTACCTGAGGCAGTAAGTGGAAAACTGTCAACAAAAAAGTAAGCTCTAGGTCGCTTATAAGCAGCCAAATGTTGTTTACACAAAAGCTCGAGTTCTGCTGTTAGGTCTTTTTTACTTTCTTTTAAAATAACTGCGGCTACAACGCGTTGACCCCACTCGTTATCTTCTAGACCCAGTACACAGACTTTATCTATAGAAGCGTGTTTTTCTAGAACGGCTTCTATTTCGCTCGGGTAGACATTTTCTCCGCCTGAAACAATTAAGTCAGAGCGGCGTGTTTGTACAAAAAGCTTACCTTCAGCATCCAAATAGCCTATATCACCAGTATGCAAGTAGCCCTCTTTTAAACTTTTTAGCGTGGCAGCTTCATCATCAAAGTAGCCCTGCATAACCGTTGGGCCTTTTACAAGAATCTCCCCTGTTTCATGAGCAGGCAAAGCGTCACCTGCATCATTAATGACTTTAATGTGACTAAACATAAGTGCCGTACCTACAGAGCTTTCGCCCTCTAAAGCTAACTCCGAATCAGAGCTTAAGGTTGCAACTTGCGAGCAGGCTTCTGTTAAGCCATAAGTCGTTACGACCTTTAAACCTTGAAACTGTGCCTTTTGGAGTAACTTGCTTGACGCTGCCGCGCCTCCTAACAAAATAAGCCTTAGGCTAGCCGCTGCCCTAAAATCTTCTAACTGCAAAAGCCTGTACAGCATGGTGGGCACTAAAGATACTAGGCTGACTCGCTGCGCTTCATCTGCTAAGGCTTTAGCAACCTCAGTAAAGTCAAACTTGGCGTGCAGCAGCACTTCTGTGCCATAAAGACAAGAACGCAAAACAATACTTAAGCCCCCAACATGATAGAGCGGCATAGCGCAAAGCCAAACATCATGAGGTTGCAAACCCAAACGATAGGCAGACGCATTTGCACTATAAAAAAAGTTCTTCAGGCTCAAACAGACACCTTTAGGTTGCCCTGTTGTACCTGACGTAAACATAATGCAAAAAGTCGCTGCTAAGTTAATAGTAGAACTCAAGATAGGCTCGAGTGTAGCTGGCCTTAAATCTTCAAGCACATAACAAGGAAGCATGTTTTTTAAAGAAGCTACAGTATCAAACAGATCTTGACTACTTATAAGCAGCTTAGCTTTTGTTTTTTTAAGCTGATACTCGAGTTCCCCTTGCGTTAAGCGTGTGTTTAAAGGCAGTAAAATGGCACCCAAACGCATAACGGCAAAACATAGTTCGACATACTCGAGCCTATTAGTGAGTAAAACAGCAACAATATCTTGCTTATAGACGCCTAAGACTTTTAACTGGCTTGCCCAGGTGCCTGCTTTTTTATTTAATTCTGAAAAGCTGTAAGATTGTCCTTCAAAGCTTACAAAGGTTGTATGAGGATTTACAGCTGTTTGTGAAGCAAGCCAGTCAGTCATGATTTAGGGTCTTCTGGGGTACTTTTTGAAGTCTGGTTTACGTTTTTCTAGGAACGCATTTTTGCCTTCGCTGCCTTCTTCGGTTTGGTAGAAAAGCATGGTTGCGTCACCAGCAAGCACTTGAATGCCTGTTTGACCGTCAAGGTCAGCGTTAAAGCCAGCTTTTATAAAACGAATGGCGGTAGGGCTATGCGCCATGATCTCTTTAGCCCATTTTACGCCTTCTTCTTCAAGTTGATCTAAAGGCACAACTGTGTTTACTAAGCCCATATCTAAGGCTTCTTGAGCATTGTACTGACGGCATAAATACCAGATTTCACGTGCTTTTTTCTGCCCGATGATGCTTGCTAGGTAACTCGAGCCTAAGCCTGCATCAAAACTACCTACTTTAGGGCCTGTTTGCCCGAAAATAGCGTTATCTGCGGCTATGCTTAAGTCACTTATAACATGCAAAATGTGCCCGCCACCTATGGCGTACCCTGCGACTAGCGAAATGACAGGTTTTGGCATGGTGCGCAAATAGCGTTGTAGTTGCAATACGTTTAAGCGTGCAACCCCGTCATTGCCTACGTAACCTGCGTTGCCACGTACGCTTTGGTCACCGCCTGCACAAAAGGAGTAAACACCGTCTTTGGGGCTTGGGCCGTTGCCTGCTAGGCACACAACACCAATGTCGGGGTCTTGCCATGCATCTAAGACAGCCTCGGTCATTTCGGTAATGGTTTCTGGTCTAAAAGCGTTACGCACTTCGGGTCTATTAAAAGCAATGCGGGCTATGCCGTCACCTTTATGGTAAGTAATGTCTTGGTAGTCTTTTACGTTTATCCAGTCAACTGATTCTGCTAATTTCATTGGGTCTCCTTAAGCATATGTGTTTGATAGGTTTTCATGAGAGCTTGGCGTAATCTGTGGTCTTCATGGGAATTGGTTTTGGCTTCAATGAGATAAGATCTTTGCTCCTTTTCGTTCTGACTATGGCTTTGTTGAATGGCTTTAGCTAAATCTTGGAAGTTTAAAACAAGCTGATGCTCTAAGCCGTATAACTGTGCAGCGTGAGAAAACTCGAGTTTGTGGGGGGTTAAGAAGTAATCTGTGAATTGGGGTTCAAACTTTGAGATGGGTAGCCTATGAAAAATGCCGCCCCCTTCATTGTTAATAAGTAAAATAGTAACAGGAATACCTAGGCGTTTTATGGCTAATAGGCCGTTCATGTCATGGTAGAAGCTTAAGTCACCCAGAATCATAAAGAGACGTTTGTGGGGCTCGGCTGCGCCTAGGCCAAGAGCGGTTGATATATTGCCATCTATACCACTAGCTCCTCTGTTAGCAAAAACCTTTATGTTTTTTGCTTCATGCTTTACAAATTGATCTAAATGCCGAATGCTTAAACTGTTACCTACAAACACAAGGCTATTTTCTGGAATGCTCTTTATAAATTGCGCTAAGATAGCTCCGTCAAAATAATGCTTAGCTAAATCACTATGCCAAAACGCCCACGTGCGTTCATCAAACTTCTCAAAGGTCTCTTTTAACTCTGTTTTAGGCTGATGCTTTAAAAGCTCGAG
>CAZWJZ010000161.1:0-10412 GCA_964634665.1 uncultured bacterium
GTGCACTCATAACCCGAAGGTCGCAGGTTCAAATCCTGCCCCCGCCACCAAGTAACACCAGGTCAGATGCCCTTTCCGAGAGATCGGAGAGGGCCTCTTGCCGTTCGTGCGCGAACACCGCGCGAACAAGCGAGAACACGATCTCGCCGGGGAGGGCGCTCCGATGAGGCGTGTCTTGGTCATCACGGAAGCCCACACGCTGGGCCTTCGCGATTCGACCATCGTCACTTGAGGGCACAGCGGGCTGACCTTCGGGTCGCAGGTCCGAAGGTCCGGCGGCGCGATTATCGAGCGGTCAACTTCGACGACGGTCGGGAGAAGTGCGACATGGAAGATCACTGCGTTCGAGTTGGAGAAATCCAGCCCGAAGCCAACTAGCAGGTCCATCGAGCGGCGTTGCTCGTTGTCGACGCCGTGGCGATGCCCTGTCGTCGTCTTGCGAGGGCAGCATGCCGTTGACTTCGGGCGGAGGTCAAAGGATCGTGACGGTGCCGCGCACAGGGTCGACTTCGACCTCGACGCCGTGCGGAATCCTGGTGGTGGCGCCGCGGGCTCCGGTGACGGCACTGCACCCGAACTCACGGGCCACGATCGCAGCGTGGCAGACCGGGCCACCTTCTTCGACCACGAGGGCGCCGACGATGGGCAGGAGCGAGTTGATCGATGGCCCGGTGAACGGGGCGATCAGCACGTCTCCGGGCTCGAGCTGATCGAACGAGACCATCAGATCTCGCACGACGCAGGCCCGTCCCCGGTAGACGGCATCGCCGATACCGACGCCACCCACGGCCGCCTCCTCGTGGTCGGCCGACGGTGGTGTCGCGTCGGCCGTCAGGACGGCGAGCAGCGCTCGCGTGGCGCGCGCCATCGCAGCAGGGAACGCGTCGAGTGGTGGTTCGGCCTCCTCTGTGCCGAGCCAACGCGGCGGCGGCGCGGCTTCGATGCGGTCGCGCTCCGCGGCCCGCTCTGCGAGCGTGTCGGCGGACGGTGCCTCGGCGCCCTGCATGACGTGCTCGAGCTCGGCGGGGAAGCACTCCACGACGTGCTCACGATTGTGGGTGCGGCCGGTGGCGACCAGCCGGTCGCCGACTTCGAGCAGGGCGCGTCGGACGAGGCCGGCCGGCCAGTTCCAGCAGAGCCCACGGATGTCGTCGCGTTGGCGGTGTCCGTACCGTGCTTCGATGACGAGTTCGTCGAACTCTGCTCGGTGTTCGGCGGGCACTCGGGAGCGAATCGCGTCGGTGTCGGGTTCGATGTCGGGCACTTCGGTGGCGTTGAGCAGTGCGGACAGCTGCAGTTCCGGTACCTCGGCGAGTGTGGGACGGTCGATGTCGTCGCTGTTGACGGTGCGCCACTGGTGGAGCTCGATCCAAGCGTCGATCGCAGCGTCGACGTCGGGGCCCAGCGAGCGAATCTCGTCGATCGTGGCGAGCGGGTCGGCGGCGGGGCCCCGCTGACGTGTCGCGGCGGCGACCGGCTGCAGAATCAGTGCGGTTTCCACCGTGGCCGGGGAGCTGCCGACCAGGAGCGACACCGCTTCGTTGGCGTCGATGCCCCAGCCCTCGCAGTGCGCGAGGAGGTCGCCGCACGGGATGAGGTCTCCGCCGTGGGTCGCGAGGTTCCGGCGCGCCGAGGCTTCGAAGTGTGACAGCGCGCCTTCGAGGTGCGCGTGGAGGTCGCCACCGTCGAGTGACGTCACGTCGACGCCCTGGATCGCCCGGTTCTTCTCGATCTGCTCGGCGCGGTCGTGGTCGAACCACTGGTCGACCTCGTGGCGCCAGACTCGTTCGGCGAAGGCGCGGTCCGCAGTATTGGCGCGACGGCGGAGCTCGGGGTGGAGCCGCGTGAGTAGCTTCATCACGAACGTCGGTGGCGGGTCCTTCGGCGTCGATCCGGGCTTCTCACCGATTGCGAGCGGACGCATGTACAGGCAGCCGTGGACGAAGCGGGCCTCGACGGTGGCGAGCGGGAGCCCGTAGCGCAACAGCGGTTCGACGATGCCGCCCTCGAAGGCGCGCTGGTAGGCCTCGCGGAGGAACGGCGAGAGTGGACGAAGGCCGTGGTGTGCCGTCTCGAGTTCCCATCGGCCCGGAGCTGGTGGCTCGAAGTTCGGCTCGGGAAGTGCGGTGCGTTCGCGCAGGTCGGGTTGGCTCATCACGTGCTCTCCTTTGTTCGATCGGGATCGAACCGGGGGAGGTCGCCGGCTCGTATGGCGTGGACGAGGGTGTCGACCGCCCACCGCATCAGCGGGCCGGCCTCGACACCGGGTACACCGAACTCCTCGCGCATTCGCAGCCACGTCTGGGTGGATCCGAGGCATCGCAGGAGGCCCGCGAGCTGAGCGTGTTGTCGATCGTCAAGTTCCGGGAACTCGGCAGCGACGACGCCCAGCATCTCCTCGGAGTGCCGTCGCGTGTCATCCCCGAAGCGTCGCGGGTCGGCGTTGAGGAGCGCCTCGGCGCGCATCTCCACCGGGATCGTGTCCGAGGCGCGGAATAGCCACTCGATGCGCGGCCCGACCTCGTCGATGCTGTCGAGGTCGTACCCGCCGCTCTCCGATTCACCCCCCAGCTCGTTGACTCGCGCGGTGAGACCTACGAGCAATGCGGTGCGATCGGGGAAGTGTCGGTAGACGGTCGGCTGCGACACGCCGGCCTGCGCTGCGATCTCTCGGGTGGTGATCTCGTCGGAGCGTCGATCGGCCAGCAGCTCGGTCAGCGCGTCGAGGATCAGGCCACGCGTCTTGCGGACCTGTTCCTCGCGCAGCGGGGAGTGATACGAGCTATGCGTTTCTGCGGTCACGATCGTCGCCCACACTAGACGAGAGCATTGTCTATTGACAAGAGAAGCATATTGGCAATAGATTTCTCTCACGAACCGGATGGGTCCGCAGAGAAGACCATCACCCAAAGGAGCTCACCATGACCGTCACCCACACATCTCACGTCGTCACTGCAACGCCAGAGGACCGCGACCGCTGTACGGCCACGATGGTCGCGGCGTTCGTCAACGATCCGCTGATCCGGTGGATGTTCCCCGACGCCGAGCAGTACCTTGCGGTCTTCCCGCAGGTGGGCCGCCATTACGGCGGCACGGCCTTCGATCTCGGTACGGCGTTTCGAACCCACGACCACGCCGGCAGCGCATGGTGGATTCCCCCCGGTGAGTCCGTCGACGAGGAAGCGCTTGGTGGTGTCATGGAGGCCAACATCGAACCCGAACGTCTCGGAGTGATCTTCGAGTTCCTCGGCCAAGTCGGCACGTCGCACCCCGAGATCGACCACTGGCACCTCCCGGCGATCGGCGTCGACCCATCCCGACAGGGCATCGGGATCGGCTCACAACTGCTCGGGCACAGCCTGGCGGAGGTCGACCGCAACGGTGACGTCGCCTACCTCGAGTCGTCGAACCCCCGGAACGTCCCGCTCTACGAGCGATTCGGGTTCGAAGTGATCGCCGAGATCCAAGCCGGGGACTCACCGACGATCTGGGCGATGCTTCGCCCCGCCGACCTCGCGACCTGACTGCCCGTCGCGCATCGTCCTCACGCGGCATCGCGGGTCCATCGTTGCGCGCGACGAGAACGACCGTGACCCAGCAGCTGGCAGAATCGGGCGCTGGGCACGCGAACAAAACGCGAACACGACGGCCACCGGTGGTCGCCTACGAGCGCAGACGAAGACGACAGATGGTTCTGACGATCGCGCCTTCTACCAGCACTGACACCGTCGAACGCCGATAGCGTCGGACGACCGCCACTCGACTCATAACCCGAAGGTCGCAGGTTCAAATCCTGCCCCCGCCACCAACGAATAACACCAGCTCAGAGGCCCTTTCCGGATCGCCGGGAAGGGCCTCTGACGTTTGAATCCGTCTATTCGTACAACATCCGTACAACAGATTTGACCTTCGGGTTCGAAACCGAAGGTCAGAGCGCACTGCGTCGTTGGGATCCCTGGGTCGGCTCTTCTCGCAGACGGCCGCATGTCCGGTCAGTCATCGTCGAGTACACGACGGGCTACGGACGACCACGATGCCGACACGCAGTGTGCAACGAGCCTCTCGAGATCGAGCGCTTCTTGCGGTGGTTCATCGTCGTGTCGCCGAGTTGGGCGGACACGAGGTCAGGTCAGGCGGAGCCCGACGGCGAGGTCCATGATCGGTTCGGGAACGGCGATAGCGGGCGTGAGGACCGTGCGGTTCGTCGGGTCGATGCGTGCGGTCACGCCGCTGCCGGAGAATCTGATGATGACCGTCCCGTCGTAGTCGAGTGTGAGTTCGTGGGTGGTCTGGCCGAAGCAGTCGATGATCTGCTCGGTGACGAGCCCTGCGAGGTCAGCCACGTGCTCGCCGTCCGTATCGCTTGTTGAAGCGCTCGACGCGACCCGCAGTGTCGATGATGGTCATGTTGCCGGTGTAGAAGGGGTGCGTGTGGCTCGACACGTCGAGCAGCACGTGCGGATACTCCTTCCCGTCGTCCCACGTGGTGCGTCGTTCGGTGGAGATCGTGGAGCGGCAGATCCAGCGTTGCCCGCCGGTCGAGTCCTCGAACACGACGTGGCGATAGTCGGGGTGGATTCTGGGTTTCATCAGCGGGTCTCCTTGAATTCGACGTGTTTGCGGATCACGGGGTCGTACTTCGTCAGCACGATCCGCTCTTGCGTGTTGACCTTGTTCTTCTTCGTGACGTATCGGTAGCCCGTTCCGGCAGTGCTTTCGAGCGTGACGATCGGGCGGCGGTCCTTGCTTGCGCCGGCCATCGTTCAGACCTTTCCGCCGTTGCGGCGGATCTCGGCGACGACCGACTCGATGCCGCGCCGGTCGATCGCCTTGATCGCCCTGGTCGACAACGTGAGGCGCACGTGGCGACGCTCCGAAGGCAGCCAGTAGCGCTTGCGTTGGATGTTGGGCTTCCACGTTCGGCTGGTGCGCCGATGCGAATGCGAGACCGACTTCCCGAACGACATCTTCTTCCCAAGGAGTTGACAGGTACCGGACATCCCCCAAAGGATAACCAAGAGTGAGACTCATTCCTATTAGAGTGTTCCAATGGGCTCTCAGAGAACACCACCGGGCGTCACCGGCAACGATGATCTGAGCGAACGTCGGCAGGTCCCGATCACTGTGCTCGCACTCGCACAGGAGCGGTCTCGCGTGTTGGACCGATTGGCTGCACGAGGCGACTCGTTCGTGATCGCGTCCGGTGAGACGCTGGCAGCAGCGGGGCTCTTGGGTCTGATCCGGGTGGGTCGTGCGGCGGTCACGAGCCCGGACGTGATGAGCCGTACGCCGGGGTGTGAGTGTTGCCAGATCCGAGTCGATCTGATCGATGCGGTCCGTGTTGCGTTGCTGCGGCGTTCGACGCCGACGCGGGTGATCGTGGCGGTCGATGGGACCGTTCGATTCGAGTGTGACCGTGCGCCCGCCTCCGGGACCTCCGACGTCGACCCGGCGGGTGACGTCGTGACCTGCGTCCACACGTTGCAGTCCGACAGCGAGGTCGAGCGACTTGCCCGGCTCGACGGCCTGATCGTCGAGGTCGACGCTCGGTCCGCGTCCACACGGATTGCCTGCGGACTCCGCCTCTGGAGTGGGCAGCACGAAGCAGCGCTCGCGATCGCTGACAGAATCATCGTCACCGGTGCCGAACTGCTGACGTCGTCGGCTCGTTCGGCGTTGACGCGTGAGCTGGGAGCGGTGAACGGCATCGGACAGATCGTGCCCTCATGTCTGGTCGACGTGGGCGCCGAGGACCTCGTCGACCTCGACGCGTGGAGCCAGGCACCGCCGATCCGTCGCAGTTCAGCACCTTCGCCAGCAACAGCATCAGGGATCGACACGGTCGTGCTCACACGGCGCGGCGTCCTCGATCCGGACGCGACCGACGTGTGGCTGGGCAATGTGGTGGCCGAAGCGCCCTCGCGACTCTTTCGGTTCCAAGCGGCGCTGCGGACCTCGAGCAGAGCATCGCGCATCTGTGTGCGCGGCAGTCGCTCGGCCATGCGGAGCCAGCCCGAGGTCGATCCGTCATCGATTTCGCCAATGCACCGGCGAGGTGCGAGGAACGACCAGGACAGCGCGGTCGTGTTGATCGGACGGAACCTCGATCGTCGAGCGTTGGCCGACGGCTTCGAATCGATCGAGGTAACGCGGTGACGCCATCGCTCGACCACATCCTCACCACGGCGACCGTCGACTGGACGGCGGTCATGTCCGACTCGATCCGCGTGCTCGAGTGGTCGCCACGGGGGCGTCTTCTCGCGATCGCTGCGGACGGATCCGCGCTGGTCGAACACCCCGACCGGGTGACCGCACCGATGACGCCCGATCCGCGTGACGCAGTGTGGCTCGGTGAGCGTGGGCTTGCCGTTGTCGACCCGCTCGCTGGGCTGGTCACTGCAGGTTTCGACCTCGATCGACCGATTGCGTTCCGAGGCGCCTGTCGGGTCGGGACACACGGCGGCCGGACCGTCGTGGGCGGCGATGGGCGGCTGGCTGTGTTCGGTCACGTCGGCATCGACAACACCCCTGAGGTGATCTGGACGGGCGTCGGGCCGACACATGCGTGCACGCACCTGAGCGGTGCCCGCTGGGCGATCGGCGGGACCGGTGGACTCGCTGTCGTCGATGTCGCACACGGTTGCGTCGAGACCCGGCTCGAACTTCCCGGCGCCATCAGGGTTGTCGCTCGAGCGTCAGCCGGTCGTCTCGTCGCCAGCGACCTCGCGGGCGGGATCCATGTGCTCGAACTCGGCGATCTCGAGAACGGAACCGAGCTCACCGGGTACTGCGATCCGGTCCGTCACCTCGCGATGTCACCCGACGGTCGCACGGTCATGGCCGCTGCCGACGACGAGCTGACGTGGTGGTCGATCAGCACCGACGGCGCCATGGCAGACGAGCCGACGTGCGCTGTCGCGCACGACGCCGCGATCACCGCCCTCGAAATCAGCGAGAGCGGCTTCCTTGCGACAGGCGACGAGTGCGGTGTCGTTCACATCTGGTCGCCGTTGTCGACTGAATCTCCGATCACGACATTGCGACTCGACGGCGAAGTGACGGCGGTCGCTTGGCAGCGTGGTGGCAGCCGTCTCGCGTGTGGAGCCGTGTCGGGCGAACTCCTCGTCGTCGACGTCACCGCCGGGGCACTCGCATGATCTCCACGAGCGACGATGCAGGGGCGCCCATCGTGATCGCAGGAGCAGGGCCACATGGATTGGCGGTCACGCTCCATCTGCTCACCGCCGTACCCGGTCTCCGCGACCGGCTTGTGGTGGTCGACCCGGCGGGGGTGTGGATGCGTGCATGGACCGAGCAGTTCGCCCGCCTCGACATCGCCAACCTCCGCTCGCCGGTCGTGCACCACCCTGCGCCCAACGCCGGTCTACTGCTCGAACACACCGCCACGCATCGACTCCCGACCAGCGGCCTGCCCTACGGGCTCCCGACGACAGCGGCATTCGGTTCCTTCTGTGACGAGCTGATCGCGCACCATCGCATCGAATCACTGGTCCGGAAGGGCACGCTCGTCGACGTCAACGTCGACATCAACGGTCACGGGGATGAACGATGCGAGGTCACGATCGAGTTCGCCGGCAACCGCACGTCGCTGACCGTCGCCCAGTTGGTGATCGCCACCAACCCCAGCCGAGCGAACATCCCGTCCTGGGTGCTCGATCTCGACTCCGCGATCGTGGAACCAGCTGCGCAGATCGACCTGCGCAGCATCGGTGACCTGAGCGGCGCACACATCGTCGTGGTCGGCGCCGGCCTGAGCGCAGCCCACCTCGCATGTGGCGCGTCGCGACGAGGTGCGAACGTCACGATGGTGTGCCGCCGGAAGCTCGACGAACGCGGCTTCGACACGGACCCCGGGTGGCTGGGGCCGAAGGAACTGGACCGATACGGCAGGATCGAGGACCCACACGCACGGCTGGAAACAGCGCGCACCGCCCGTGGCGGAGGCACCGTCCCGCAATGGATGATCGACGAACTCGCTGACCTCACCGCTACGGGAGCCGTTACCATCCTCGAGCGCACCGAGGTCCGCGGTGCACGCCCGTGCGGGTCCGCGTCACGTCGTCGCGTCGAGATCACCCTCGCGACCGTGGGAGGCGGCGACCGAACCGTCCTCGCCGACCGATGTTGGCTCGCCATCGGAACGACCCCCACGATCGACGCCATGCCTGCGCTCGACCGGCTCCGCGCCCGGATCCCGACCATCGACGGGCTGCCCATCCCGACCGCCGATCTCACAGTCGGTGCACGATCAATCCACGTCACCGGTCGGCTTGCGACGATCGAACTCGGCCCCGCTGCGGGGAACCTGTGGGGAGCACGCCAGGCCGCTCGACGGATCACCCGAGCGATCACCGGCATCGATGTCGAACCGGGCCTGGTGGCGCCCCCGATCGCACGAACTCCCACGAAGACCACCGCCACCGCGGCGCCCGAACCGCCCACAACGAAAGCAAACTCGCCCATGTCGTCCACCTCATCTCCAACATTGCCTCCCGTCAGCCGTTCGCTTCCCACCACGGTGCTGTCCGGCTTCCTCGGTGCCGGCAAGACAACGCTCCTGAACCACCTGCTTAACAACCGCGAGGGTCGTCGGGTGGCCGTGATCGTCAACGACATGAGCGAGATCAACATCGATGGCGCTCTCGTCGCCGGCGACGTGCATCTCGATCGCACGGAGGAGCGCCTGATCGAGATGACCAACGGCTGCATCTGCTGCACCCTGCGCGACGACCTGCTGATGGAGGTTGGGCGCCTCGCCGACGAAGGTCGCTTCGACCACCTGGTCATCGAGTCGACCGGGATCAGCGAGCCGCTCCCGGTCGCTGCGACGTTCCTGTTCGACACCGAGGACGAGTTGTCGTTGCTCGAACGCGCCCACCTCGACTCGATGACCACCGTCGTCGACGCGCACCGCCTGCTCGACCATTTCGACGAGGTCGACGAACTCGCCGAACTCGGGATTGGTCGTGACAGCGACGATCAGCGCACGATTGCGGAGTTGATCGTGGATCAGATCGAGTTCGCCGACCTCGTCGTGCTGACCAAGACCGATCTCGTCGACGCCGACGGCACCGAACGGGTCGCCGGTCTGATCCGAGCGTTGAACCCATCGGCACGGATCGAGGTCGCACCGTACGGTCGGCTGCCGATCGAGACGTTGCTCGACACCGGTCGCTTCGATCCCGACACGACCGGCGCGTTCCCCGGCTGGGCCCAGGCACTCAACGGCGAACACGTTCCCGAGAGCGAGGAGTTCGGGATCACCAACTTCGTGTACCGCTCACGGTGGCCGTTCCATCCCGGCCGCCTCTTCGACCTGTTGACCGACTCCGCGTGGGACGGCGTGCTTCGGTCGAAGGGCTTCTTCTGGGTTGCCACCCGCCCCGACGTGCAGGCGATCTGGCATCACGCCGGCGCCGCGGTCACCCTCGAGCCGTCGGCGCCGTGGATGGCGACAATCCCTCGCGAACAGTGGGACCTCGACGCCGAGGAGGTCGCCGATCTCGATGATCGCTGGGACCCGCTGCTCGGTGACCGGATGACTGAATTGGTGTTCATCGGCATCGACATGGACCACGACGCGATCACTGCGTCACTCGACACATGCGTGCTGACCGGCGACGAGATCGAACTCGGCTTCACCGGCTGGGCCGACCTGGCCGACTCACTGCCGATGTGGGAGGACGCCGACGTGGAGGACGAGTTCTCGTGATCGATCCTGCGCGCACGAGCAGTCACGCCGAGAACCAGGGCGCAGTCGAGACTGACGACTATGCGGTCACAGCGGAGTTCTATGACCTTTGGGCCAAGGGGCACTGGGCAACGCTCGCACCGTCACTGCAGGCAGCGATCGCTTCGCACATCGACCCCGAGGCCGGATCGGTCGTCGACCTCGGCGCTGGGTCCGGGTGGGGAACGCTTGCGATCGCCGACGTCGTACCGGACGCGACGATCCTCGCAGTCGAGCCGTCTCGTGCGATGCGCACGATGCTGTTGTCCAAAGTGATGGGTCGTCCCGACGTCTGCGCACGCGTCACCGTCGTGCCGTGCGGCTTCGACGCGTTCGAATGGCCCGATCGGATCGGCGGCTTCGTCGCGATGGGCATGCTCGGCCATTTGACCGCCACGCAGCGACGTGAACTGTGGCATCACCTCGCTACGCGACTGGCGCCCGGTGTCGTGGCCGTCATCCAGTTGCAATCCCCGGCGCGACCCGTGAGGGTCCCACTCGTACGGCACAGCGTCGTAGAGATCGGCGCTCACTCCTACGAAGGATGGTGCAGCGCATCGCCGATCGGGCGACGTCAGTTACGTTGGACGTTGCGTTGCGTCGTGCGGCACGGCGACCGGGTCATCAATGAGCACACATGTACGTCGGATTTCCGTACGGT
>CAZWJZ010000162.1:0-10312 GCA_964634665.1 uncultured bacterium
ACTCGGACACCTCTCCTAAAAGGTTTTTGAGCGCTTATGAGTCTATCAGTCTTTTGGCTTGGGGGTCAACGCGTTTTTTACACTTTGGCTTTTATTGCAAGGTGGTTTGCAGGTTTTTCTTAGCTTGGGTCTTATGATGAGCGTTATGTCTATGCCTAGTTCATTAGAAAAAGTTGTTACTGAGTTTATGTCTGCCCCTAAATCGTTGCGTGTACCATTGCTTTTGGAGTACAGCAAAAAAGTGCCTACTCTACCTGATTATTTGCAGGGGCAGCAGGACAAAATGGAGCGAGTAGATGAATGCCAAACGCCTTTTTTTTTAATTACTGAATTTAAAGATAATGATGAGGTTGTGTTTCATTTTGATGCGCCACCTGAAGCGCCTACCACAAGAGGGTTTGCAGGTATTTTATCAGTTGGCTTAAGTGGTTTGTCTGCTGCTGAAATCTTGGCTGTCCCTGATACCTTTTATAACAATATGGGTCTTGCTGAGATTATTTCACCGCTACGCTTGAGAGGTATGGCTGCCATTATGAGGCGTTTAAAAAGACAAATTCAGGAACGCATAGCGTCACAGTAATTCATTGAAAAATTAGGAGTGAGCTATAGCAGTTTTCAGGTTAAACACACCATCGACTTAGCCCATCCGTTTTTACTCACCTAGTTCGGCATTTAAAACACTGCAAACGTTTTAAATGCAAAAGGCTATATATCTTGGGTTTTGAAAGCTATTTGAGTATAGTCAAAACAGTCTTTGTACTCAAATAGCCTATAAGCTCATTTGTACTTACTAGCCAAGCATATCTTTAAAATGCTTTATGCTTTTTTGCCAAGCTAACTCAGCAATTTCAGGATGATAAGCTTTTGAACCTTCGTTAAAAAACGCATGATTAGCCTCTTCATAAATCGTAATATCAACATCTTTGCCAAGCTCGAGTAATTGTTTTTCAAAGGCTTTTACGCGTTCTGGGCTTACACCTTGATCGAGTGCACCGTAGTGTCCTTGTACTTTTGCTGTCATGCCTGACCAGTCAAGATCTTCGGCTTGGCGGGGTAAGCCGTAAAAAGGAATGGCTGCTTTAATTACATCGGGTCTTTGAGCAGCTAAACTTAAGGCTAAACCTCCACCTAAACAAAATCCAACAACACCTAGAGCTTTGCTGCTGGCTTTTGTTGCTAAAAAGTCAACGGCGCCACTCATGTCTTTAGCTGCTTGCGTCATTTCTAAATTCATGGCGAGGCGTCTTGCAGAATCTGGTACGGTGGTGACTTCTCCGTGGTACAGATCTGGAGCTAAAGCAACAAAGCCTTCGTTTGCAAATCGATCAGCAATGGCTTTAATGTTGTCATTAAGCCCCCACCATTCTTGAATCACTATAATGCCAGCTCCTTCTTGATCTGCACCTGTTAAGTACCCAGTTGCTGTAGCGCCGTTACTAGGAAAGGTTACAATGTCTCCCACAAAAGCCTCCTTAAAAGCTAGCTTCACCTATTCTAGCTTTTATTCAGAAACCAAGCATAAGCTTAGCTAAAGCGTAAACATTGCCAAACGCAACAGCTAGAAAGGGTCTATAATGCAGGCACATCATTACATACAATTTACAAGCCACAACTCGAGTTTAAGAAGCTCGAGCTTTTCAAGGGGTAGTCATGGCTAGTACTATTGACCCATTTGCCCCGTTAGACAATGACACTTATGAAGTTCAAACAACTGCCGTAGGGCCTGAAGGTAGCTTGCCATTAACCCCTAAGCATTTACTCGAGTCTCCTAGTGGTGATCTTTTTGGTCTTAGTCAAAATGCAGGTATGGGCTGGAAGGTCAGTGAGGTGCTTAATAAGGCTTTTTTGATTTTGAGTACGGCGGGTGGCTTAAGAGAGGCAGATGGTAAACCTGTTGCACTGGGTTATCACACAGGGCACTGGGAGTTAGATGCCTTAGTCCGTAAAGCTGCACAAACCTTTGCCGCAAATGATGGCTTGCCTTTTGCTGCTTACTGTAGTGACCCTTGTGATGGGCGTAGTCAGGGTACAACAGGCATGTTTGATAGTCTTCCTTATCGCAATGACGCAGCCACCGTATTTCGGCGACTCATTCGCTCTTTACCTACCGCGAAGGGCGTACTAGGCATAGCTACTTGCGATAAGGGCCTTCCTGCCATGATGATGGCGCTCGCTGGTACCGCTAATCTACCCACCCTTATTGTGCCGGGTGGCGTGACTTTGCCACCAACGCAGGGTGAAGATGCCGGTAAAGTACAAACGCTTGGTGCCCGCTACGCACACAACATGGTTAGCTTAGAAGAAGCAAGTGAGTTGGGCTGCCGTGCCTGCGCAACATCTGGGGGTGGCTGTCAATTTTTAGGTACAGCTGCAAGCTCACAAGTTGTTGCCGAAGCACTTGGTTTAGCGCTTCCTCACACTGCCCTTACGCCCTCTGGTCAAGCTGTATGGCGTGAAGCCGCAAAACGGTCAGCCCTTGTGCTAGCTCAGCGAGAACGCGATGGTTTAGTTACACGCGACATTTTGACACAAGCAAGTTTGCAAAACGCTATGACGGTACACGCAGCCTTTGGGGGTAGCACCAATCTGTTACTACACATTCCAGCCATTGCTCACGCAGCTGGCCTAAAACGCCCCACAGTGCAAGACTGGCGTAAAATTAACCAACAAACCCCACGCTTAGTGAGTGTGCTGCCTAATGGCCCTGTTGATCATTCAACGGTTCGTGTCTTCTTAGCAGGTGGTGTACCTGAAGTCATGCTGCACTTACGAAATCTAAATCTTTTAGACTTAAGCGCACTAAGCGCAACAGGTGAAACCCTCGAGGCTGTACTAAATGCTTGGGAACACTCCGAACGCCGAACAAAATTCAAAGAACTACTAAAAGAACATGATGGCATAAATGCTGATGACGTAATTTTCTCAGCTGAAAAATCAGCAGCCCTAGGTTTAGGATCAACCGTTTCATTTTTAACAGGCAACCTAGCACCCGAAGGCGCCATAGTAAAAAGCACCGCCATAGACCCAAGCGTACTAGACAGCCAAGGCAACTACAGCAAAACAGGAAAAGCTCGAGTGTTCACCCGTGAAAAAGATGCTATGGCAGCTATTAAGCAAGGCAAAGTTAAAGCTGGCGATATTCTTGTTCTTTGTGGCGTCGGGCCTATGGGTACAGGTATGGAAGAAACCTATCAAGTTACCTCTGCCTTAAAGCACTTGCCCTTTGGTAAAGAAGTTGCACTCATTACCGACGCGCGTTTTTCGGGTGTATCTACAGGGGCATGTGTGGGTCATATTGGCCCTGAAGGCTTAGCAGGTGGACCTATTGGCAAGGTTTTAGAGGGTGACACCCTGCGCATTCAAGTTGATGCTGCTAACTGCTCAGGTAGTCTTGACTTAATTGCTGTTGAAGGTAAAACCCTAACTCTTGAAGAGGCAAAAACTATATTAGATGCACGGGAATTACGACCCGATTTACAAGCTGACCCCAAATTACCAGACGATACAAAATTATGGGCAGCCCTTCAGGCCGTAAGTGGTGGCACGTGGGGAGGCTGTGTCTACGACACGGAAACCATTATTCGGCAGCTAGGTTTAAAAGCGTAGTAAATTAGAATTTAAATTAATTTGTCAGAAGCGGATAAAACTCAGATACTTATCCGCTAAACTTTTTGCTTTTCTTAGCTTGCACAAACCGCACACAGTTACCATAGCCTTTTGCATTTTAAATGCTACCGCATTTTAATAGCTTTTCCACGAATGGTTTCACCATCAAACCATTCGTGCGACCTAGGAAAGTAAAAACTAACCAACTCAGTCGCCGGTGCAATGTTTCATGGAACTGCAATAAATGCCGAACTGGGTGAGTAAAAACAGATGCGCTAAGTCGATGGTGTATTCAACTTAAAAAATGATATAAAATAGGGTTATGTCTATTTAGCTTGATATTTTCGGCCTCAACAAGCGGAATACACCTTTTTTTATTTTGAATATACAGCGTTTTGTCCGGATTTCAGTGCATAGTCTTGACGAATAGCTTATATTCAGCTATACTATTTTTAATCAGCGCTTAGAAGGCGCGTTTTTTTTTGCCTTTTTTCTTTCGAATGTCTTAGTTTTGGTCTTGCTTGCATTGACTTGCGTGTTTATTGTATTTAAAATATGATATGACTACACGCAAGGTTTCTGCGCGTTTTCCAATTATTAATATGGTTATCCCTAAATCAAGGAGTTTATAAATGGCAAAAAAGACAAGCAAAAAAGCTAAACAAATTGAGTTCAAAGCAGAAATAAAACAAGTTCTAGATATTCTTATTCACTCACTTTATAGCGAGCAAGAAATTTTCTTAAGAGAACTTGTATCTAACGCGTCTGACGCGCTTAATCGCTTTAAGGTTGAGAGTCTAAAAAGTGGTAACAATGTTCTTGACCCAAGTGCTGAGCTTGGCGTTTGGATTGTGGCAGACAAAGAAGCTAACACCTTAACTATTCGCGATACTGGCATTGGTATGAGTCAAGAGGACATGACCACTTACCTTGGTACCATTGCTCACTCTGGTGCTAAAAACTTTATTGAAGCTATGAAAAGCTTAAATAAAGGTGATACCAAAAGCACAACTGATGTCATTGGGCAATTTGGTGTTGGCTTTTACTCTGTGTTTATGGTTGCCGACGAAGTCACCGTGACCTCACGCTCATTTGAACCAGAAGCGGTTGCATCTTACTGGAAATCAAGTGGTGAGGGTTCTTATGAAGTTGGTGAAGCAGAAAAGGCAGAACGTGGCACTACCATTGAAATTAAACTCAAAGAAGATGCCAAAGAGTATGCTGAAACTTACCGCATAAGGCAAATCATTAAAGAGCACTCGGACTTTGTAGCGTTTCCCATTTATTTAGAAGAAGAAAGTTACGCTGAAGAAACTAAAGGCGAGAAAGTCTTTAATCAAGTTAATGCGCAAACAGCTTTGTGGCGTGAGCGCCCTGCTGATGTTGATGATGACAAATATAAAAGCTTCTACCAGCAGCTCACGTTTGACTTTCAAGAGCCCACCAAAACCATTCATTTTCAAGCGGAAATGCCTATTCAGTTTTATGCGCTTCTTTTTATACCTAGCCGTCGTGACTACAAAATGTTTCAAAAGCAAGATGAGTACGGCTTAAAACTTTATGCAAGAAAAGTACTTATAAGTGAAAACTTCAAAGAACTTTTACCCCCTTACTTACGCTTCATAGAGGGCGTAGTTGATTCAGAAGACCTGCCTTTAAATGTAAGTCGTGAAATGGTGCAAAACACACCTATGGTTGCACGCATTAAAAAAGCGCTCGTGGGCCGCATAAGTACAGAACTCGAGCGTTTGGCTAAAGATGATGAGGTTTATAAGAAGTTTTACAGTGAATTTTCTGTTTTCCTTAAAGAAGGCATTGCGAGTGATGCGGGTAGCACGGAGAAGTTTGTTGATTTGTTGCGTTTTTCATCGAGTGCAACTGAGGCTGACAACATGACTTCTCTCAATGATTATTTGGGGCGTATGAAAGAAGATCAGAAAGATATTTATTATGTCTTGGGTGACAGCAAAGCAGTGGTGTCACGTAGTAGTCACCTTGATTACTTTAAGAAAAATGATCTTGAGGTGCTTTTCTTTACTGACCCTATTGATAGCTTCATGATTATGGGTCTTAATGAGTACCAAGGCAAGCAGTTAAAAAGCATTGATGATGCTGAACTCGAGCTTCCTGAAGAGGAAAATAAGATTGAAACGCCTAAAGATGAGGGTGTTATTGCGCTAATTGCTTATATTAAGCAAACGCTTGGTGACAGAGTTGAGGATGTTCGTGAGAGTAAAGTTCTAACGGATAGTGCTGCTCGTTTGCTTAGCCCTGCGGGTGCTGGTAACAGTGGTTATGTACGGGCGCAGCGCCTTATGGGGCAAGACTTTGAGGTTCCTAAGCGCATTTTGGAGTTAAATCCTAAGAGTGATGTCATTAAGGATTTAGCTGCACGTTATACGGCTAACAAGGAGGATGCTTTGCTGCCTATTTTTGTTGAGCAGCTTTTTGAAAATGAGCTTTTGGCTGAAGGAATTCATCCGAATCCTGCGGATATGATTCCTCGTTTACAACAACTCATGTCTCAAGCATTAAAGAATGCTTAGCTAAGCATTGCTGTAGCCTTTGTTAAAGGCCTTATAATATTCAATTCAAGAGGATTAGCCTTACGCTAATCCTCTTTTTTATAAGCAATAGCGTCTATTTCTACAGCTGCACCTAACGCCAAATCAGCTCGCCCAACCGTGATTCTGGCAGGCGGATCATTCCCCATAATCTCACAATAAACTTCATTCATAGCAGCAAACTCAGTCATATCTTTTAAAAACACATTCACTTTAACCAAATGCGTCAAATCAGCATGACAAGCTTCTAAAATCAGACTTATAATTTCAAGCGTTCGCTTAGTCTAAGCTTTAATGCCACCATCGACAAGCTCGAGCTTATCGTCTTTAGCGCCAATCGTTCCTGACACATAAATAAAGTCACCCGCTATAACAGCGTGACAAAAGGCAGGGAGTCGCACTAAGCCAGCTACCGTAATTTTTTTACTAGCCATACTTATCCTTATTTTTTAACGCCAGTCAGTTAGTTCTTTAAGTTGCGCAGCGTAACGGCGAGACATTTTAACTTGGCTTTGCTGCTCATTATTCATGCGCACCATGTAATTCCCAGAAAACCAAGGAACAACCTCAAGCATATGATTTAAGTTAATCAAATTGGCCTTATGCACCCTCACGAAGGGCTCTTCTTGCAGTAGAAACTCGAGTTCTTTTAGGGTGTAGCGTAGTTGCAATGTTTCTTTATAACTGTGCGCAAATACTTTTTTATCGTCGGCTTCTAGCCAGTAAATAGCATCATAATCTAGCAAAACCCTATTTTCATTTTCGCGTTCTGCCCAGAGTTTACGAAGGCGTTTTGGGCTAATCGTTTTTAGGTACTGCCGTACGTTTTGCTGTTGTTCGTCTCGTCTTGTCTTATCTTTTAAAGATTGCTTTATGCGCCCAACTGTCTGCTCTAAACGGCGTTCATCAAAGGGTTTAAGCACATAATCAAGTGCTTCAAGCTCAAAGGCTTTTACTGCGTGCTCATCATAAGCAGTAGCAAATACAACTAAGGGTGGTTCGGGCATATCAAGTAAGGTACTCGCTACACTCAAGCCATTTAAGCCCGGCATATTAATATCTAAAAAAACAACATCCATACTTGATTCACTTAAGGTCAGTAAAGCTTCCTCACCATTACGCGCCTCCGTGAAGCTAATGTTCGGCTCGAGTTGTTCTAAAAGGTAGCGTAATTCACCACGTGCGGGTGCTTCATCATCTGTTATGAGTATCTTCATAGCTCACCTTCTAAAGCTTTTGGTGGGTAATTTAGAGCTTCAGCTAAGGATGCCTTGGTTTCTATTACGTTTAAAGGTCTATGTTTTTGTATCGGTAATTTTATTTGTACTCTGGTACCTATACCCTCTTCACTCTCAATTTTTAGACGGTAACTTTCACCGTAAAGCAAACTCAAGCGATTGTCTATATTACTTAAGCCAATGGATTGACCTTCTCTTTGTTGATTTTGTTGCTTGCGCTCACGCCAGCCTTTTGCTCTAAAGCCCGTACCATTGTCTCTGACTTGCATGACTAAGTCGTCATCCCATGTTTCTATGGTTATGGTAAGCATGCCACCTTCTGTCTTTTGACCGATGCCATGAATGACGGCATTTTCAACCACAGGCTGCAAAATGAGGGTAGGTACCAGTAAATCAAACACTCGCTCATCAGGAATGACCCACTGCACGCTAAGGCGTTCATCTAATCTTGCTTTTTCTAAAGCCAGATAGGCTTCTACATAGTCAATTTCTTCTTTTAAAGGAATGACTTCGCCTGATTTCAAGCTACGTTGAAACAACTCTGAGAGGCTTAGTAACAAATCTCTTGCTTTGTCAGGTTGGGTTCTAACGAAGTAACGAATCGTATTTAGTGAATTAAAAATAAAATGCGGATTGATTTGTGCCCGCAAGGCTTTGAGTTCTGCTTGGGTGATAGCAAGTTCCGCTTTTTGGGCTTGCTCATGCATGTGGCTTGCTTGAACATTTCGCACAAATAAGGCAAGTAACAGGAGTGAGCCACCACTTACTGCGCTAATAACCAGAATGTGTGAAGCCCACTCCCAGACATTAGGAATAGCTGGGGCCACTAGAAAACGGCCAACAAGTTCAACTATGAACCCTAAAAGCAATGCAATAAAAGGAATATATTTTTTAGCACCTAAAAGCTGTGCGGCTAAACCCATAAAAACACCCTGCCAAATCAGGGGTAGTGCATCGCGGTGCAAAAAGGTTTGTACTAGGCTTATGTCGGGGCTGTCAAGATAACCTGTATAAATATTTCTAACGACAACTAATACATAAGTTATGGCAGCAATACCAAAACCCACCCGCCAACCCCCAATAAGTGCAGCCGCTAAGATCGCAAAGAAAATACCTTCAGGTTGATACTCTTGGGGTCTAGAGATATAGCTATACAAAGCCGTGAGTAATTGAATGCAAACAAAAGCTAGAAACAAATAAATTTTGTCATATTTTTCTTGCGTATTTGTGACTAAGCGTTTAAAAAAGGGCAAGCTTGTTAATAAAAAAATAAGCGCAACAGGAACTATGTTTTCTTTTACAAAATAGCCAGTATCTATAGCATCAAGGTGCAGGTTGCGAAAGACATTTAAATCAAAATACTCAATGCCCAGAATATTTTTGACTAAAGCAGTTGCTATCGCTTGAAAAACAGTAATCAATAGCATTGCCATAATAAACAAAGACCTAGGCTGAAACCAAATTGAACTCAAAACAGGTCGCTTCACAGACATAATGTATCATCAAGCTAACATAAAGATACGTGAAAAAACTAAGTGTATACCTTATTTACGCTAAAAAGCAGCTAAGTCAATAAGCTTAAAACGAAATTAAAGACGTAGTAAATGAGCCCAAACTCACAAGCCTTGCAATGATCACACAAAGCCAAGTACTGTCTTTCATCTAGCGAAGTAGTTGACAAGTCCTGTAATAAGCTTACAGTATGACTTCATCCCAAAACATCCCCAGAAAAAGCTTTGACAGTTTTATAGGTCAAACCCCCATCATCAAACTCTTTAAAGTCGTTAGCGAAGACATGGCTGAGGTATGGGTAAAACTAGAAGGACAAAACCCAGCAGGCAGCATAAAAGATAGAACCGCCACGGGTCTAATTCTAGACGCCGAAGAAAGAGGCATCTTAACCCCCGGTTCAGGTCAAACCATAGTCGAACCCACCAGCGGCAACACAGGCATAGGCCTCGCCTTCTTAGCAGCCGTCAGAGGCTACCGTTGCATCATTGTCTTACCAGACAACATGAGCGAAGAAAGAAAACGCACCCTCAGAGCCTACGGCGCAGAACTCGAGTTTACCCTTGGTCACATGCGTATGCAGGGTGCTATTCCTAGAGCGCAAGAAATTGCTGAGGAATTAGCTGCATTTATGCCGAATCAGTTTGAGAATCCTGCTAACCCTAGGTATCACTTTGAACATACTGGTCCTGAAATTTGGCAGCAAATGCAAGGTCGTATCGACGCTTTTGTATGGGCTAGTGGTACAGGTGGTTCTGTTAGTGGCATAGGTCGTTACTTAAAAACCCAAAAGAAAGACCTTAAAGTTTATGCAGTAGAGCCAGCTCGTAGTGCCGTAATGAATGGGTTTGAACGTGGTCAGCACAAATTTCAAGGTATGGGGCCTGGCTTTTTACCAAAAAATCTTGATATTGATATGCTTGATGGTTGCAAAATGGTTTATGAGGAAGATGCTTTCCCACTTGCAAGACGCTTAGCTAAAGAAGAGGGTATTTTTATTGGCATGTCTTCAGGAGCAACTATTTATGCGGCGCTCGAAGTTGCAAGAGACCTTGGACCAAACAAAGTTGTACTGTGCTTAGCTGCAGACTCCGCCGCTAGGTACATAAGCACGGATCTATTTGAATAATACTAAGCTCAGACTCTCTCAATGTATTAACACAATTAAATCTGTTTAGTAAAAGAACTATTGCGTTTTTATAGCAGTTTTTAAGTTAAATACAACATTGACTTAGCAGCTCTGTTGTGACTCACCCAGTTCGGCATATTAAAACGCTATGGCGTTTTAATATGCAAAAGGCTATACCAAAGAAAAACCCCCTTTTGTTTATTACTCAAAAGGGAATTTTAAATTCCTGTTAAGTTTAGAAGTACTGCTGCAAAGCTTGTTCAGCA
>CAZWJZ010000163.1:0-10272 GCA_964634665.1 uncultured bacterium
TCGTTTCATCTCTCTTCACACTTTATCCTTTTTTGCTACAGGGTAAGTGGTTACTTAAAAGATTAAGTAAATCGATACTTACACATAGAAGATTCACAAAATAATCTAACCCAAGGCTTAAGAGCTTGGAATATGAGATTTATCTCCAAACTGATACTCAAACATGTCAATATCTTCTGAAAAAGCTCGAGCTACCGTTTTTATGCTTTTCTCATCATAAGCAGCTATATAGCTGGGGATTCCTATGCGTGTTTCTTCAGGTAAAACAGTGTCTTTAATACCTAGTTTCTTGCAAATAAATGCAAAGTCTTCAAAAAGGTTTTCGTAGCGCCCGATAAAGTCCATCTTGACCTGGCCTTTTAAATCACGGATATAAAATTGCTGAGAATCTACCGTGTAAAGACGGTTTTCAACAAACCAAGCCAACGAACTGTCTTCAGGGATGCTATAGGTTTTTAGGTGATTAGGGTCATTAAGAACATTCCTATACCAAGAAAACACTCGAGCCCACGGGTTTCGAATAAAGGTAAATTTAAAGTAACTATCAAGTTGTTTTTGGCTTACAAAATCTCGCCCTGCGAGTCGGTCGCGAAAATGCAAATAGAGTGTTCTGGCATAGGGTTTTTTATAAGCATTTAGAATAAGTTCAGGCGAAATGGGTGTTAAATACTTGATGCTTCTGTGGTCTTGCCTGCCCGAGCCACTATCATCGTAAATACCTAGCTTTTTGCCTATGCTGGTTCCAGCAGCTTTTGGGATATGCACAAAAATGCATTTGTGTTCATGAGAAATCATAGTTATGTCCTGTCAGGAAAATGTTGAAATTAAATTCGTTTAAACTAATTAGTTTCAGACGTCATAAAAGGATCAGGCTCGAGTGCTGCATAGCTGTTTTGGTAAGTCTGCTTTTGAAGCTCGAGTGTTTGATCGTTGTCTTTAATCATGGTTACAGCTAAGGCAAAGCCTAGTGCTATCCAGTAAATAAAACTATCGGGTGTGGTGCCTGTTAAATTAAAGAAAAGTAAGGCTGTAATGGTGCCTGTTGCGTGGAGGCCTTGCTCATCAGCGTAGCGCCATGAACGCAAAAAGCTGTAAAGGTGAATGCCTAAAAACAAAATCAGACCCAAAATGCCAAACTCAATAATGAATTGTAGGTAAGCATTATGAATGGAGTCAAGGGTACCAAATACCGTGGCTGCAACCACCCGACTCGAGTCAAAGCCGTAACCTAAGAATAGCTCGGCGGGACTAGCTGTGGTTATAGCTGTAAAGGCGGCTTCCCATAGGGGAAGGCGACTGTTGAGTGTGGAAAGGTCAGAGTTGGCAAAGCGCATAAAAACATTACTACTGCCGGGTAAGCTAGATAGTGTTACGACCGCCACTACGGCTGCTAAAACCACATAAATAAAGCGCTTGGGGTTAAAGATGACGCGCATAACAATGACAAAGAGTGCCATAGCTAGCGCAATGATGCCCCCTCGTGAAGCCAAGATAAGTAGTGCGTAACTGCCTATAAGAAAAGCTAGTACTGAGAGGGTACGTTCAATGAGGCTGGTCTTTGTTGAGGAGATAAGTTTGGTAAAAAGGGGAATGAGGCCTAGAGAAATCATGGCAGAAACCACATTTTCATTGACATTGATGCCGCCACGCTCTGCAAAGCCGCTCTGCACTGCGCTTAGAATAACCCAAGCAGAAATAATGACCATAGCAACAATTTGTCCGTAAGCAAAATGCTGAAGTGAGTTTTTGGTGCGAAACTGAAAAGCTACAAGGGCACCCAAAAAGAAAATAAAGAGTTTTTGAAAGACATCAAAATTAATTTGTGTGGCAATGTTAAATAAGCTCATGAGTACCAAAATGAAAAAGCCTGCATAAAGCGTCATGGGTACCCAAGGAATTTTGCGTTTGCCTTGACCAAGCAAAAGTAAGACATTAAGAATCATAAGCGCGTAAATAGGATAATAAAGCCCCTGAATTATAAAGGTAGAAAAGACAGTTGCTTGGATTGTAAAGAAAATCCAGAAGAAAGTAACGGTCATGTGTGGCATTTTGACCATCCACCATGCAAAAGCTAAGGCGATGACCATGCCACCCAGAAGGCCTAAATATAAGGGTGAGAAGCTAACGCCAGCACCGAGTAATAGCGCAAAAAGAATAGCCGAAAGAAGAATGAAGGCCTGAGTGAGCCGATTAGAAGTATTGGTTAAGGTTTTAAACATAGTAATCCTAAGGCTCATTATGGCACGCAAAGATGAATACACAAATTATGAAAGTCACGTAAGGTCTGTCAAAAAGAACTCGAGTTTTCTTTTTGATTTGCCGTGAAGCTGTTTTTTGCTGTGAGTGATTAAATCTGTGGCTAGTAAGTTTCGTTTGATTCTTGGTACGATAAGGACTTGTTTAAGCCTATGGAGGTTTTCTTATGCCACAATTCTCAGAAGCCATTAAGTCTTTAAAAGCATCTTCAACGGTTGCTTTTAACTCTAAAGCTAAGGCACTTGCTCAGACGGGTGTTGATGTGGTGGCTATGACGGCAGGTGAGCCTGACTTTCAGCCTCCTGAGCATGTTTTGCAAGCTGCTCATGATGCCATTAATAAAGGCATGACCAAATACACAGCTGCTGAAGGCAGCTTGGAGCTTCGTGAAGCGGTAGCGGCTAAGTTTAAGCGTGAAAATAATCTAAGCTACTCTGCGCAGCAAATATCTGTTTCTACGGGGGGCAAGCAGGTTCTTTATAATGGTTTTATGGCGGTGCTTAACCCTGGAGATGAAGTCATTGTTCCTGCGCCGTATTGGGTGAGTTATCCTGCGCAAGTTCAGTTGGCAGGTGCTATTACTGTGCCTATTATGACAACGGCTGAAGAGGGTTTTATTCCTGACTTGGCAGCTATTGAGGCAGCTATTACGCGTAAAACAAAAGTGATTGTTCTTAATTCACCTTCTAACCCTACGGGTGCTGTTTATCCTCGTGAGCTGGTTAAAGGCATTGTTGAGTTAGCTATTAAGCATGATATTTGGGTTTTTGCTGATGACTTATATGAACACTTAATTTATGAAGGTGAATTTACTTCTGCAGCGAGCTTTGCGCCAGATAAAACCCTTATTATTCATGGTGCATCAAAAGCCTATGCGCTAACGGGTTGGCGTATTGGCTATGGTGCAGGGCCAAGCGAGCTTATTAAGGCTATGAACCGCTTGCAAGGACAAGTGACGAGTGCTGCTAATTCGGTTGCTCAGCATGCTGCAACTGTTGCGCTGAATGAGGTTGATAAAACAGCAGCGTTTATAGAAATGACTAAAAAAGCCTATAAAGAGCGTAGGGATGTGCTGGTTGAGGGTCTTAACGCAATGGGCTTAAAAACGCCAAAACCGCAAGGTGCTTTTTATGTTATGACCGATGTTTCTCGTATTGATGAAAATGAAATTATTGCAGCAGAAAAAATGCTTGATCAGGCGCATGTTGGGGTTGTGCCGGGTACTGACTTTTTGGCTGCTGGGCAGGTACGTATGAGTTATGCTACGAGCTTAGAGAATATTCATAAGGCTTTAGAGCGTATTAAGACACTTCTGGATTAATACATTATATAGGCTAGGTAGTAAAGAATTTTGACTCCTGCTTGAATTAATTAGGAGTTGTGGTTACGGTTAAAAAGCGTGGAAATAGGCTGCTTTTAGATCTTTTTGTGTGATTATTTGAACAGTTTATCAGCTTTGGTAATGTGTAACGCTATTTGGAGTTCCACTGTTTGATACGTTGATTTTTCGAAGAAGCATACTGTGCAAAGATTCACAGTTATGCTTATGGTAGGCTTACTCAATTTAGGAGGAGCATTGTGGCTTTTAAAGTGGGCGATAAAGTAGTTTATCCGTCACAAGGTGCTGGCACCATTGACGAAAAAACTGTGCGCCAGGTGCTCGGCGAAGAGCATGAGTATTTAAAAATTGTATTTATCCGTGGTGACATGGAGGTTCTTGTACCCTTGAAAAAAGGGCAAGAGGTAGGCTTAAGACTGACCTTTGGTGAAAATGAAGTCAGTCAAATCATGGAAACGATTGAGCGTGCTGACTTATCTTTACCTGAACAGTGGCCCCCCCGCTACCGTGCAGAGCAAGACATCTTAGCGCAAGCTAATCCTTATGATTTAGCAAAACTTATTGGTGTGCTGGCCTTGCGTGATTTAGAAAAAGGTTTAGCGGCAACGGAACGTGAAGTGCATGAAAATGCAAAAGAAATGCTCTCAAGTGAACTAGGTGTCGTGCAAGGCATTAGTTTGGCTGCAGCCAAAAAGCAAATCAATGATTTTTTAGCTGAAAAAATGAGTATTGAGTAAGTCTTTGCTTTACTCACTATGAGCCAAGCTAATAATCTCAACTTAAGCGCTCGAGCGACTGTTAAATCATTACTCGAGCGTTTTTCTTTGCGTGCTGATAAAGCGTTTGGGCAGAATTTTCTGGTTGATGATGCCATCTTGAGCAAAATTGTTGCTGCTGCAGAGCTTTCAAGCTCTGATTGGGTCCTTGAAATTGGTCCGGGGCTAGGTGTACTGACGCGTGCTTTAGCGCAAACAGGGGCTAAGGTAACAGCTGTTGAGCTTGACGAAAGGCTTTTGCCTTTACTAAGTGAAACAGTTGAGGTATTTTCTAATGTTGAGCTGATTCATGCAGATGGTTTGGCCTTTGACTTTGCAAACTTACCTAAAGGTTCGTTGCTCGTAGCTAATTTGCCTTATAACGTAGCTACGCCCATTCTCATGAGAGCACTCGAGTCTGGTCAGTTTAAGCGACTTGTCTTTTTGGTGCAAAAGGAAGTGGCTGAGCGCTTTACAGCTTCACCGGGTGTGAAGGCTTATGGTGCGCTATCGGTTGTTATGCAGTATTACGCGAAACCTAAAAAACTTTTTGATGTTAAGCCTGGCTCGTTTATGCCTCCGCCAGATGTTACAAGTTCAGTGGTGCGTTTAGATGTCAACGTAGATGTCACATCTGATAAGGTTTTTGTTGACTTTGTGCATCATTGCTTTAGATATAGGCGTAAAACGTTACGCAAGAATTTGCAAATGATGGGTTTTGAGCTTGATACCGTGGTTAGCGTACTATCAAAACTCGAGCTTAGTGCTACATTAAGGGCTGAGGCTTTAGAGCTTGATATGTTTGAGCGTTTGTATTCGCTTTTGTATTGAGTATAGTTGCTATAAGCTTTTAATTTGCTTTGCTCAGGCTACACATAGTTGAGTAGTGTAAACTATATTGATATTCTAAACTAAAGCGGTTTTGCTATGGGTTTGACTTAAGGTTTAGGTCTGTCAAAGCGCCGCGTCCTCTATAGGAGAGGCCAATGGCTAAGTTTTTTGTTGTCGGTGACGTAACCGTCGACTTGATGTATTTTGTAAAACTATTACCCGAAGCGGGTGATGAGGTGACTGCCACTAGGGCTGTAAGTGAGCCGGGTGGTGCAGGTGGCACTATTGCAACGGCGCTGGCTCGCTTAGGGCATGAGGTAGCTATTGCTACTTGTATTGGTGAAGGTCCTTTTTCTGAATTTGCATTGAAAAATGTGCTTGCTACCGGTGTTGATACGCGCTTTGTTCAGCGTGACAGTGAACGGCAAACAGGTAGTGTGACTTTACTGGTTACGCCTGACGCGCAGCGCACCATGATTAGCTCTACAGGTGCAAGCCGTTATCTTGATGCTAGTTATCTTGATGCCAATGCAATTGCTCAAAGTGACGCGCTTATTATGAGTGCTTATAGTCTTATGGGTGGCTCACAAAGAGAGTACGCAGTTAAGGCTTTAAGTGTAGCGAAGCAAGCTAACGTTACTACCTTTATCGATATGGGTAGTGGTGCTGTCAATGCTTTGCAAGACAGACTCATTTCACTGATTCAAAATGTAGATTATGTCTTAATGAATCAAAAAGAACTCTACACCTTAACGGGTCAAGATTCCATTTCTAATGCGGTTGAAGAGTTAGCTTTAGAAGGCATTCAGCGGGTTATTGTTAAAGTGGGAGAAATGGGTTCTATTGTGGTTACTCCTGAACTTAATGAACTCATTGAGGCTCTCGAAATTGATGGTGTTATTGACTCTACAGGTGCAGGTGACTATTACACAGCAGCTTTTGCACATGGCATTATGGAAGGCTATGATTTGCAGCATGCTGCGCTTTTAGGAAATGTGGCAGGTGCACTTAATACCACCGCTGTAGGTGCCCAAACTGTTGTTGTCGACATAGAGACTTTAGAGCAATATGCAGATGATATTTTGGCAGTTGAAGGGTAAGCTAAACCTCAAGTCCTTAAAAGTAAACAGGCTAGACTTAAACGCATGGTTTTACGCTATGCGTTTCTTCTTTTATTTAGTTTCCTTCCCCTTGCTTTTTCACAAGCTTATGCAGAGCGTTTTGATACGGCTTGGCGTTTGGTTGATGAGCGCTACTGGGACTTAAGTCGTTTAGCTGTTAATTGGGATGATATGCGAACAAGCTATGAGCCTCAAGCCTTAGCCGCAACGTCAGATGCAGAATTTTATGCTGTCTTAGAAGCCATGTTTGACGAATTAGGCGATAATCACTCCGTTTTTGTACCCCCCGACAAAGTGCTTGAAATACGAAATGACTATGGCGATCTGCCTTGCCTAGGGGTGTTTGCTCAGAGTAGCTTAAAAGACCTAGGAAATATAAGCTTCGAATTGCTTGAAGGCAACATTGCCTATATTAAGCTACCAGATTTAGCTTCTGATTTTGTAGCCACTAACTTAAGAACAGCAGTGGAAACACTCGAGCGTGAGGGTGCAAATGCCTTTATTCTTGATATGCGAGGTAACCCGGGCGGGCGACTGGTTTCTATGATGCAGGCAGCTGGTCTTTTTACAAGTGGTTTCTTATGGCGCACTTTAACCAACTGGACGTTTCCGTTACCTTACCCAGCTATTGGTGCTGTTGCCACAGAAGACCCCTTGGTTATTTTGATTGATGGTGCTGTAAATAGTGCTGCTGAGGGCTTAGCTGGGGCGTTACAGCAAAAAGCTCGAGCTACGATTATTGGTGAAACAACTGCAGGTAATGTTGAGGCTATTTTGCCCTTTTGTTTGCGTGATGGCTCTCAAGCTTGGATAGCTACGGGTGTCTTAGCACCTTTGGGTGGACCAACGTGGGAGGGTGTTGGGGTTATTCCTGATATTGAGGTTAGCTCTGAAGATGCTTTAGAAGAAGCTATTAGATTTCTAAAGACACAATAATGCAGCGAATTTCAGCTTCTGTTGTTAAACTCGAGCTGCCTAGTCATACCTTGCCGCCGTTTTCGCACACCAATAGCTTTGTGGTTCATAATCAAGGAGTTGCGGTGCTGCTGGATGCTGGGTTTTATGAAGAAGCTAGTGTAAAGCTTATTAAAGATGCTTTGAATACTGCAAATGTTTCTTTTCTAAAAGCTCTGTTTTTAACGCATACGCATCCTGATCATATTGAGGGTATTCCTTTACTAAGAGAAGCTTATCCAGATTTGCCTATTTATGTTCATGCTAATGAATTTATGCAGGTGGAAGCTTTTGGAAATATTAAGATCTTAAATGAAGCTAGAAATTTCATGGTGGGCGATACGCTTATTCAAACTGTCTTTACACCCGGTCATAGCCTTGGGCACTTAAGTTTTTACTTACCTGATGAAACTTTGGCTATCGTCGGTGATTTGCTTGCGGGTAAAGGTTCAACTTGGATTGGTAAGCCTGAAGGCAACATGAATGACTATTTAGCAAGCTTAGAGCGTATTCGAGCCTTAAAACTAACGAAGTTGGCGGCGGGTCATGGTGATACTTTGCTTGACCCATACAACAAATTAAACGAAGTGAGACAGCATCGTCTGGCAAGACTCGAGCAGGTTTTGGGCGCTTTTGAAGGGCATAAAATAAGGTTGCTCCCTGATATTCGTAATTACGTTTATCCTGATGTACCAGAAGCTATGACGGCTATGGCAGATAGTAGCTTATTAGCCCTTTTAGAAAAACTTATGCTTGATACAAAAATAATGCATCTGGGTGATAGTGAAGCGGGCCCCTACATGCTTAGTATTTGAAAGCTTAGAAAAAACTTTTTAGCTCCTTAATGGTTGAAACTTAGAAGTTAAATAACGTAAATTTTGCTGTCTCAGAGGACAATTGTCCTAAAAGCGAGTATGTAGCTGCGTGATAGATTGATAGGGTTTAGAACTGTCTTTTTCAGCGGTTTATAGGTCTTTTCTGGCTTGGAGGTGGTAAGCATCATTATGGTGAACCTAATAGCTTACAAACACTATTTTAAAATGGGATTGTTTAAACGGCAGATCCCACAGCAGGTGATTTATGCCTAATTATTTTCCACCGAATTCAAACGCCTTTGCCAAATGGCTTATTTGGGGTGGTCTTGTCTTCACAGTTTTACTCGCAACGTCACTCACGGTGTTCGCAAGAACAACCAACAACAAAGTGCGTGTACCCATAGCGCAGCCAGTTGCATTTTCACACGCTTTGCATAACGGTCAACTTGGAATAGATTGCCGTTACTGCCACACAAGTGTAGAAGTTGCAGCCTCAGCAAATATTCCGGCAACCGAGACTTGCATGACCTGCCATTCACAAATTCGGGTAGGCTCACCTCAACTTGCCAATGTACAAGCAAGCTGGGATAACAATGAGCCTATCCAGTGGAACCGTGTTCACAATTTAGCTGACTTCGTATATTTCAATCATAGTGCCCATATCAATAAAGGCATTGGTTGTAGTAGTTGTCATGGTCGTATTGATCAGATGGAAGGCATCTGGAAAAATGAACCGCTCACCATGGGTTGGTGCTTAGAGTGCCACAAAAACCCAGCCCAATTTGTCCGCCCTAAATCTGAAGTATTTAACATGGCTTACGTAGCGCCTTCCCACGGGCAGCTCGAGCTCGGAGAGCAATTGATTGCAGCTTATAACATTAATGAAGATAAGCTTCCTCAGTGCTCTACGTGCCACAGGTAATCATTATGAGTATAGATATTACTACTGTTCGTGAAAACCTTGCTTCTAAACAAGGCAAGGCGTATTGGCGTAGCTTAGACGAGCTTGCTGATACCCAAGAGTTCCGTCACTTTATGTCACAGGAATTCCCTAATCATGTTGCACCTTTAGAGAGTAGTCTTAATCGTCGTGACTTTATGAAGTTACTCGGTGCTTCTTTGGCGCTAGCTGGTCTGACCTCTTGTGCTAGACCTGTTAGACCTTATGAGAAAATTATTCCTTATGTAAAAGCACCTGAGCAAATCATTCCAGGTAAACCCTTATTTTTTGCAACCAATGTAACGCTAGGTGGTTACGCGGTTGGTTTGTTAGCTGAAAGTCATCAGGGTCGCCCTACAAAAGTAGAAGGTAATCCAGATCATCCTGCTAGCCTTGGTGCCACCGATACCTCTACCCAAGCAAGTGTTTTATCACTTTATGATCCTGACCGTTCGCAAGAAACCCTAAAACAAGGTCAAAGTCAAAACTGGACTGATTTTGTCGAAGACTTACAAGCTAAGTTTGCTGATCTTCCAAATGGTGAAGGTTTATATATACTTACTGAAAATGTAACCTCGCCAACCTTAGCGCAGCAGCTTAACGAACTAGCAACAGAATTTCCTGCAACCAAATGGCATCAGTTTGACACCATGCATGGTGACAACGCTTTTGCGGGTAGTGAACTTGCCTTTGGTGAATTTGTACACACACACTATGATTTTTCTAAAGCAGATGTGATTTTATCGCTCGGTGCAGACTTCTTAGGTGAAGGTGCCAATAAGGTTCGTTATAGTAAAGACTTCGCGCGTCGCCGTAAAGTATTGGGTTTAGAAGACGACATGAACCGTCTTTACTTAGTTGAAACCTCGCCTGGTATTACCAGCCCCGTAGCAGATCACAAGCTAGCCTTAAGTCCAAGAAAAATAGCAGCCTTTGCAGCTACGGTTGCTCATGACTTAGGTCTTGATGTTGAAGCCTTAGACACAGACCATAGTGACTTTATACACGCCCTCGTCGAAGACCTAGAAGCCCACAAAGGCTCGAGTGTTATTATTGCGGGTGAAGAGCAAGCGCCAGAAGTTCATGCTTTAGCGCATGCTATGAATGTTGCATTGGGTAACGTGGGTTCAACGATTATTTATAGTGAAGCAGTTGACGCTAACCCTATGCATCACGCAGAGTCTATTAAAGGCTTGGTAGATGCCATGAACGCCGAAGAAGTAAAAGTACTTCTTATAGTTGGCGGTAACCCTGTTTACAA
>CAZWJZ010000164.1:0-10246 GCA_964634665.1 uncultured bacterium
GCAACAAGTTCAGACTCGAGTGCGTCATCTGCTTTTCCATGTGCTATTACGCCTTTAACTACGCCACCACTACGCAACCTGCGGGTTAATGCTCTGGTGTCTATGCCTTCTATGCCTACAACTTTGTGTTGCTCCATGAAGCTTTGTAAATCTTGATTACTGCCATGGTTACTGGCAATTCGGCTAAATTCACGAACTATAAAGCCACGCGCGTAAGGCTTGTTTGACTCCATGTCATAAACACTCACACCGTAATTACCTATGTGCGGGTAAGTCATGGTCACAATCTGACCGTTATAACTCGGGTCAGTTAGGATTTCTTGATAACCGGTCATAGCGGTGTTAAAAACAACTTCACCAACAGTTTTACCGTTAAACCCAAAGGCATAACCGTAATAAACCGTTCCATCTTCTAAAGCTAGTAGTGCTGGGGGTTTCTTAAGTAAAGACATAATGGCAGCGAGTATACCACTCTAAAAAGCATATGTCGGTCCACAAAACAAACGCATTTAGGCTCAATTTAAGTCAAATTTAAGTGGTCGTTTTTTATGCTTTCTTCAGTCGTGCTAAGCAAAGCCTAAAAGCACACTAAGGAGGAAAAAGTGAAATACAGCCAAGTAAAACCCAAAGTAAACCTAAAGCAACTATTATTCAGATGCTTAAGTTTTGCACTCATAATAATGCTTGCAGCTTGCGGAGGTTCAGGCTCGAGTGTTAATAACGGCAAAACGACTCTGACAGGTAGCATTGGTGTTGCCAGTCAGCGCTCAACTGCCTTAAATGCTTTATCCGTCTCAGCAGAAAGTTACGTCGCGTCTATCAATAATCAATTTCAACATTTGCAAGTACAAGATGGCTTTAGTACCTTAGCCACTGAAGAACAACCGTTAAGAGGGTTAAACGCAGCTGTTTTAGGCAATGTCATAACAACCTTGCAAAGTGATGATAGCAAACCCTTATTTAGCTTAACAAGCAAATCAATTGTTGCTGTTGATAAGCAAGGCACTGTTTTAGCGAGTACAAATATTCAAGCAGACGGCAGCTGGGCTTTAGATATTGAAGATAGCGTTTGGAATGAAGCAGGCACTATAGGTTTGCTTCTAGGCTATAAATCTAATAATGGTTGGGTTTGCGAAAAAACACTCGATACTGAAGATGAAAATGGCGAAGAAACACCCGCACTGTTCGGTTGGGATGATAACAATTCAAACCTAAGAGTACAAAATGTAGTAGCCGCAGGTTTGTTTAACTTCGACCCTGATACAGGTAACCCAACTACAGATGACGAAAACACTCAATCCAGTGATGACGATTTTCAACCCAAATGCGAAAATGAAAATGTTATAGAAACAAGCGTCACCGCTGACTTTACATGGCAAACGGCATCATCAATACCTGAAACCCTCATTTATGAAACAGGTGTAGGATACGCACTTGATACCAGAAATGAAGCGCAACCTGGCTTTGTTAACGTAACCCCTTTAAGTGAAGCTGGCATTATGAACATGCAAATCTTTAAACCCCAAGGTGGCGCGCCCATTCCTATGGCACTCGTCATTTCAGATACTGATTTACTCAAACTAAACTCTCTTGATGATCTCTCAAAAATCTCTATGCCACTTACTCCAACCTTTGACTTAAACGCAGCCATAAGATACAGCAACCCAAGTGAACCTGCTCAAATTGCAGTTGGTGATAGTGGTTACGCTTATGACCCAAATTCCACCCGAGGCGGCATGGCCTATATTAGTGGCACAGTCCGTGGTAGTGACGGTGCACCTGAAGCCAATGCACTGGTTTTAGCTATGATTGACAGTGCTGATCTCATTGCGTTTAACATAGGCATTAGCCGAAGCGATGGAACTTACGAAATGCTCTTACCTGCAACGGGCGAAGATCTTCCTTATTACATAATTGCCTTAAACGCAGAGGAAACAGAAGTTGGCATACCTGCAAATATAGCCAAATTTAATGGTGACCAAAACGAATTAAGATATTCAATAAACACACCCATTGCCATTAACAATGCAGACATTCAACTTGTATCAGGTGAGGGTGACGGTACACCAGGTGGTGACACGGGAAGCATTTCAGGCTCATTAACCGTGCCAAGCGGTGAAGATGTAAAGGATACATTTGTCTACGCTTGTAAAGTTGATTTGTCACAGTGTTACGCTCAAACACAAATTCAGAGTTCTGGACTAAGCACAGCCTATAAGTTAGAGAATGTCCCTTCAGGTCAGTTTGCTATCTTTGCTGGAAAAGATAAAAATAGTGATGGCAAAGCAGACTTACAAGGCTGGTACTCAACTGATGGCACACAGCCCACTTTAGTAAAAACTGGTTCAAGCAATATCAATATAGTTCTTACGGCCGTTGGTGGAAGAGGAAATACAGGTGGCGAAGGTACCTTATCTGGCACGGTTACTGCGCCACAAGGTAAAGATGTCGAAAACACCATAATGTATGCATGTTTTGTTGAGGGCGAACAGTGTAATAACGATAAAAGTGTTGGGGTAATCATTCGTCAATCAGGTCAAAGTGCAAGCTATCAATTTGAGAATTTATCTGAAGGTCAATACGTTGTCTTCGCTGATAAAGATGTTGATCTAGACAAAAAATTATTTGGTCCAGGCGACTATTCCGGTTGTTACACTACCGACAATCAAAATTGTTCAATTGTGAATCTTGGCTCGAGTGGCCTTGATATTCAAATGACTATTATCCCTGGTGGTTCTGACAATCCTGATCAACCTGGAACAGGTAACACAATTTCTGGAACTGTTACAGCACCCGCAGGTCAAGATTTAAAAGGTGCAGTTGTCTTTGCTTGTACGCCAGAGGCCTGTAACTGGGGCTTAACCCTGCAAGAAAGTGGCTCGAGTTTACCCTTTGCCATTACAGATGTTCCTGCTGGTGATTATTTTGTCTTCCTACAAAAAGATAACAATGGTAACGGCAATATTGATGCGGGTGACCTGGTGGGTTGTGTTGGTGGAAGCCTTATTACGAAAACCTGTAGCCCAGTAAAATCACCTTCACAAAATCAAAATATTACAGCTGAAGTGTTTACAAGTGGTGGTTCTTTGCAAAGCCAAGGTATCTACGGTCTTATGACCCCAAGATTTTTCAGTCCTTCAGACTTCTTTCAGTTACCTCGTTCTTACAATCTTGATTTAAATAATTAAAGCCCATCCCTCAGCCCTACAGAACAAGTTTCTGTAGGGCTTTTTTATCACTTATAGATTTTTTTTGGAGAATTATATGCGTAAACTGCTTTTACTAATTTTTCTATTTCTTTCTCTAGCCACTTTGCCTGCCTGCAGCAGCACAGAAACAGCAGAAACTGGGAAAACCACTTTGCAGGGCAGCCTTGGTGTTGCTAACTTACAAGCAAGCAGCTTTAGCTCTCAATCTGCTGTGCAAGGCGTTACAGTTGAACTTTTAAACGAGCATCTTAACTTTAATACAGATAGCTTAGATTTGGCTTCTACACAAAAGGCCATTCGAGGTTTAAATGCTGCTATTTTAAGTAATTCTTTAAGCAATCTAGACTCAAGCACAGCCAAGCCTTTGTTTAGTCTTAGTAAACAAGCCATTATTGCCGTTAATAAACAAGGCGGCATAGTTGCGTCTACAGCAATAGAAGAAGATGGTAGTTGGAACTTAGCTATTGATAATAAAACGTGGGAGCAAGCAGGCACACTAGGGCTTATGCAAGGCTACACTTCAGATAATGGTTTGGTGTGTGAGAAGCCCCTCGAGTATAAAACTGCTGAGGGTAACAGTAGTGCAGCTTTGCTTCGTTTTGATAAGTCAACGTCAGATTCGCAAGCTGTGATTGCTGCTGGGCTTTTTAATTTTGATGAGGATTCAGGCAACCCCACCAGTGAAGATGATAACCCTGAACCCAGTGATGATGATTTTGAACCTAGTTGTGAAAATGATGATGTCATTGAGGTGAGTGTTAGCGCAGATTTTACTTGGCAAACCCCTAGTTCTCTTAGTGAAGCAACGCTTTATAGGTCTGGCTTTGCTTATGGTATTGATACAAGTGATTTAGATTCACCTGCTTTTGTTACGGTTGCGCCTTTAAATTCTGAGGGTGTAATGAACATGATTATCTCAAAAGATAAAGCGAGTGAAGCCATCCCTATGGCGTTAGTCATTTCAGATGCCAGATTACCAAACCTTTCAAACCTAACTAAGCTTTCTTCACCGTTAACTCCAACCTTTGATCTTAATGCAGCTATTGCTTACGGTGACCCCAATCAACCTAAGCAAATTTCTGTTGGTAATGAGGGTTATGCTTATGATATTGCTAGAACTAGGGGTGGCATGGCGCAAATATCTGGCATTGTTACTAATAGTCAGGGAAATGTGGAGGCTGGCGCCCTGGTTCTCGGTGTTATTGATAGTGCTGAAGTTATTGCATTTAACCTTGCCGTTAGTCAAGCAGATGGTAGTTATGAACTCTTACTACCTGCAACTTCAAAAGACCTACCCTATTTTATCGTTGCTCTAAATGCTGACAATACAGAGGTAGGTTTACCTGTAAACATTCCGGCTTTTAGGGGTGATGGTAGTGACCCTAGGTATCTAATTGAAAAAGCAGAAGCTTATGCCGGGGCAGATATTCAATTAAAAGGAGATAGCAATGATGAGCCTATCGAACATGGCAACATAAGCGGTACCATTCAAGCGGCAACAGGTGAAACCTTACAGGGTGTCACGGTCAAAGCCTGCACCGTAAACTTCGCAGAATGCCCTTACACAACAAAGCTTAATAGTAGCAACTCGAGTGCTTCTTTTACCTTAGCCAATGTCGCTGCGGGGCGGTATGTGGTGGTAGCTCAACAAGATACAACTAATGACGGTAGCATTGATTTTGAAGCGGTTTACAGTTTATCTGGAAATGAACCTAGTTTGGTTAGCCCACCCGCAGAGAACATTGTTATAAAGCTTTTAGATACCACAAAGCCTTATGAAGAAAGTATTCAATTTATAAGACCTGAAGATTTCACAAATGGCAGCATAATCTTAGAGCTTGACGATCTAAGAAGTGATGAAAGTGTTGCGCTTATAGCTGTTCATGGTTCTCAATCACTAGCTTTTGATGGACTCGAGTTTGACTTGGACGTAAAAGGTTTAGATGCAACTGGAACAAACGCAGTTGCAATTAATAAAACGCTAAATCAGGGGATTTAGGAGCTGTTGGAGGCTGGTCATCATGAGTTTTTAGATTTTTCCGAGGCAAATTTAAATAAAATTCGTAATGCGGATATAGCCTCTTTATTTGAAACCGATAAGCTATCAACGCAAGCATTTGATAAATGTCCAGCGCCTTACAGTGTAGGCAAAAGCTGTGATTTTTGGGTTTTAGATGACTTTAATCCTGACGGCTCGAGTGTTAATCAATTAATTTCTGCTGACCTTGTACGTGTAAGTGAACATGCTTATTGGTTTATTCAAAAGGAAGATTTAGGTGACCTTAGTGAAGCAGAGTTAAACATTTTGATTGAGGGCTTTGAAACAATATCGGTTCCTTCTAATAGGCAGTACTTTGGTGATTTTCAGGATGTAGATAACAATGGCAAAATCATCATTTTGTTTAGTCATTTGTTTGCCGATTTAAATATTGCTGGCTACGTCTACCCGATTGACTATTTTCCGAATGCTGAGGTTGAACCCTTTGGACTAAAGAGCAACGAGGCTGACATTTTTTATGCAGCAACCCCCAGTGGTTTTGGTGATTTAATGCCAAGAGATTTCTATATGACGCAAATGCTAGGCACCATTACCCATGAACTTAAGCATTTGATTGCTGTTGGACACCGCTTGCTTAACAATTTACCTCTCGACCCCCCTTGGCTTGAAGAGGCTTCTGCGGTAGCTGCCGAAGAGTTAGCAGGCCAAGGAACCAAGCTTGGTAATCTACAAAAAAATTCTACCTTCATGTTTCAAACACCAGAAAACTTTAGAGTTATCTATGAAGGTCGACCCCAAAAAAGTATAGAAGATTCTGGAATGTACTATTACAATTGGCTTTTACTCTGGCGTCAAGCTGAACGAATCGGGCATAATAGTTATTGGAGAACACTCCTTCAAAACAACAAAAGCGGTAAGGAAAACATAGAGTTGGCCAGTACGAACACAATGCCTGAACTGATGATGGATTGGGGTTTAGCACTCCTTTTCGATAACACTTTCCTAATTGATGGGTACGAGTTAGACAGTCTTAACTTGCGTGATGGAACATGGCCTAAACTAGGCTATCAAGCTTTGGTCTCTGGATCTAGAAAGTCACGGTCATTGCAGTACTTTGTTGCCAAAGGTCAAAATCAAACGGCCAGCATAGACATTAGTACCACAAACCCCGAACCTTATTTTGTTTTGGTTAGGTTTAAGGGTAGCTTACCGTGGTAAGTTCAAACCTATTATTAAATATAGAAAACACAAGAATTAAAAACTCGAGCTGTTCTGCTTACTCTATTAAATTTGGGTGTAGACTTTTTTATTTATGATTAACTTACGCCCTAAGCCTAGTGGTCTTTACTTGCAGCGTGACAGGTTACTAAATGCCTTACCGCAGGAGTCTGGCTTTGTTGTCTGGCTTGAAGCTCCTTATGGTTATGGTAAGAGTGTCTTGGCAAGTCAGTGGGCTGATCAGCTAGAAAAAGATAATTGGCGTGTTTTATGGTTGGCTTTACAAGGTAGGTCTTGTAAAGCCGCTTTAGCTTTGGTTTTGAACTTGCCTCAAGATGCACCGTGGGGTGCGATTTTAGAGGACTTATGGCAAGTTGAGACCTTAGTTGTTCTTGAAGATCTTGAGGGTAGTGAGGATTTAAAACCATTATTGAGTCATATTGCTGGTCTTGTCTTACTTGCCAGCAGGGGGTCACTTAGTTATGCTGAGCTTCCTAAATTACTGCTTTCTAATCGTCTTATTCATTTAAACTCTGCGTCTTTGGCGTTTAGTTTAGAAGAAACGCAAAGCCTTCTGCCTGATGCAGAAAAGGCCAATTTACTTTGGAGGCGTACTCAAGGTTGGTCTTTACCGCTTCATTTTGCTGTGCTTACAGGTAAAGAGCCAAATCAAGATGTATTGATTGAGGGTATCAAGGCAAGCTTATCTTCAGATGCTTGGCAGGAAACGTTATTTTTGGCTGCCTTGCCTTTTCTAAATGAAGATCAAGGTATAGCGGTAACTAGAGATTTGGTTAAGAGAGGTTTTGTTCAACCCCTAGAGCGGGCCTTTAGGCTTCACCCTTTGGCTGCTGAGGCGTTGCTTTTGCATTCTCTTAAAGATGTTCAGTCTGCCGTTAAGGTGCATGCTTTAAGGCTTAAACCGTTAGCTCGAGCAGATGCTTTTTGGCGTAGTGAGCTTTTTAATGACTTAAGTGGCTTACTCGATGAGCCTTTACCCATGTTTGAAATTGCGCCTAATCCCGAGTTATTACTTAAACTGTTATCTCTTTTAGAGGCACCTTTGACAGTGCATCAACGCTATAACCAAGCCATTGCTGAGTCTTTGCTAGGTAGAGTTGAGGCGTCTAGTCTTAAATTAATTGCGTTGGCCACTGAGATTCAAAAGGATAGACCCAATGATGCTCTTTTCATGTTGGGTTTGGCTGCTTATGACCTTGCTGACTTAAAACCTGACATTGCTCTTCAAGCAAGTATTCAGGGCAGCAGCTTGTTAGCAAAAGCATCAGAACAAGGCTTTATTCACGATACTTTTCTTAATGCAGCTGATCTCTTTTTAAATAATGCCTCTCGGGCGCATTGGCGTTCTGGAGACTTTTTATCAGCAGAAAAAAATATTATTGAAGCACTCGAGCTTATTGCGAGTGATCGTGAAGATCGTGTGATTGCCGTGGCAAATCTTGGGCATTTGCGGTGGCTGGGTCGTGGTGATTTAGAGGGTTACATTCTTGCTATTGAGCATATGATTCCGTTTTGTGAGAAAGTAGCGACTTATAATTTGCCTTATCTTTACTTGGAGTTAGGCATTCATAAAGCATTTTTAGGTGAATTTGAAGCGTGCAAAGTTTATTTTGCTAACACTATTCGCTTGGCTACTAATCCTTTAGAACGAATTCAGGCAGAAGCCAGATTAGCTTTTCTTGAGCATGACAGCTCGAGCTTTTCAAGTATTTTTGGCAAACTAAGAATTTGGGAAAACCCGAAGCTTGAAGATACCGTTCTTGCTTTGTGGGCTCGTTGCCTTATGGTAACAGAGCCAACAAAGGCTTTAACTGTGCTTGCTAATGCCGATGGCTTTGAGTCTAGTTTAGCTCGGGCGCTTGTTTTGAATGTTCAAGGGCAGACCGAAGCTGCCATTGCGGCTTTACCTGACAAACCTATTTCAACTGAGAGAGCGCCTTACATTGCTTGGTTGGCTGCCATTTACAGACTTAAGCCTTCTACTGAGGCTCTTGCAGAGTTAATAAATGCAAGTCTGTCAGCAGAGCGTATTTTGCTTAATGTTATTCCTTTTGACGAGTTGATTCATACGAAGCCTAGCTACGCGCTTGTTTATCCTTTAAAGACTGTACTCGAGTCTGATTGGCTTGAGGCGGTTGAGCTTAGGAAAGATGAGATTCCGCCACTCGAGCTTTCTTTGTTAGGCAAGTTTGAGCTTAGTTTTTTGGGTCAGCCGATTGAACTTACTGATAGGCTTAAACAAATTTTATGTTTGTTAACACTTGGTTTTAGTCGTGATGAAATGGCTGCTGATATGTGGCCTGAGGCTGACACTAAGAAGAGTCGTAATAATCTTAATGTTCAGCTTAATTTTTTGCGTAAAGCCATTGAGCCTTGGGGGGTTAGTACCTACCTGTTTGAATCAGGCTTAGAAAAAGTAAATACAGACTTTGAGTTTTTAGAGGAAGCCTTAGATGCCGATGATGCAGGAAACGTCTTAGCTTTATATAAAGGCGCAATTGCGCCTAGTTTAGATCTGCCTTTGATAAGCGAAGCTCGAGCTAGTCTTAAGCAAGAAGTAATTGATTGTTTGTTTGAGGCGAGTCTTAATGCACCTGAGAGTAAAGCTCGAGCTTTTCTTGAGCGTGTTTTGGAACTCGAGCCTAGTCATGAGGAGGCGTTGCAGGCGTTACTTAAGGTTTTGCTGAGTTTGGGTCGTCGTCGTGAGGCTCGCAAGCTGTACCTTGATTTTGAGGCTTTTCTTAAAGCAGAGTTGGGCTTAGAGCCTTTGGCTGAAACCAAAGCTTTAGTAGATTAGCTTAGGTTGAATGCATGAATATTTTTAAGGATGCTCACAGAAGCAATTTAAGTCAAATTTAAGTCTTCTTAATTTAAACTATGTCTATGAAACGATGGTCTTTTATGTCAGTTTTTTATGCTCAAGGAGCAGCTAATGAAGCAATCTAAAACAGCGTGGCTTAGCTTATGGCAAATAGCTTTTGCTACTGAGCAAAGCGAGCAGCTAGTGAATCTTCTTAAGGATTTACCCGACTTATTAGATGAAGAACGCTTAACGGTATTAGGGCAGGCTTTGGAAGTTGCAGGGTCTTTAAAAAGGATTAGCTTGTTAACAATAACGTTTCAGTATCTTGATAATTTGCCTGTTTTAAGAGCCACTGCTCTTGAATTAACACTCGAGCTTGCAGATGAGCGTGACGCTGCGTTTAGAGCTTTGCTTGAGTCTTTGAGTAATGGTGAGCAGGTTTTGCTTATGGCGCATTTACTCGAGCGTTGTAGGCAAGATGAGGATGTTGGGCGGCAGTTGTTTCGTTTGAGTTTAATTCTTGAGCTTATTCCGCAGGATGTTCGCTCGTTGTATTGGAATGAAGCGCAGGAGCTTGCTTTGTTAGGGGGAGATGATGCTCAGCTTCTTTTACTAAAACTGGCTCATCATTTATCTAATAATGCTAGGCGGTCTACCTTTGAAGAGCTGGCCGAGGCGGTGTCTCGCTTAAAGGAACCGTTTAAGCTTGCGCAAGCTAGTGCTTTGTTAATTGAGCTTGGCGTTCCTTTGGCCTTACTAGATTCTAAGCGCATTTTAGAAACCGCTAGGTCCATTCCTGACCCTGTTCTTAGAGTGGCAACAAAGAGTCGTTTAGAAGCCTTACTTGGGTCTAGACTATGAGTTTAGGGTTTTTTAAGTGTTTTTCCGCTAAACTTATAGCCACATCCTTCGCTTTTCTGGTCTTTCTTTTGGAGGCTCTAAAATGTCAGGCTTAAGACCCCAACAGAGTAATTTACACCTTTTGCGACCACGCTT
>CAZWJZ010000165.1:0-10233 GCA_964634665.1 uncultured bacterium
TGTCATTGTGGGCTTAAATTCTGATAGTAGCGAAGATCAGCTAAAAGCCTTAGGTGCTGCCTCAGCAACAAGTGGTTCGGTAGCGTTATTTCACGCAGTGGGCGTAACCCCAGAAGCAGCAACGCTTGAAGATGCCTTGCAACATCAGCCTGCTGAACAAGAAACCTTAGTGACCCCTCAAGACGTGAAGCAGATGCTAGCTGAACTTACTAGCTCTGAAGGGGGCAAGCTCAGCGCCGTTTGCTTAGGCACACCTCACTTTTCGTTAACAGAATTTGAAGCCCTCATGCCGCTACTCGAGCCATACGATTATCCTGTGAAAGTTGAGTTTTATATTAATACGGGGCGCTATGTGTTTCAGGCATTACAAGAAAAAGGCTACGCCGATAAATTAGCGAGCTTAGGCATTCGTCTGGTGATTGATACCTGTACTTATATAACGCCCATCATTAGAAATTTGGATGGCGTTATGATGACTAATTCAGGTAAATGGGCTTACTATGCGCCTAATAATTTAGGCGTGAAGGTTGCCTTTGGCTCGTTAGAAGATTGTGTAAGTTCAGCTTTTCTTGGTTACGTTTCGCAAGATGACGCTGTTTGGAGTAACAAGCATGCTTAAGCAAGAAGCCAGAACACTCTGCCAAGGCGAAGCTACAGGAGAGCTACTCGTGCTGCAAGAAAATATAAGTTTTTGGGGTGGCTTTAATTTAGAGACAGGTGCGATAAGTGACCAGAAGCACCCGCAATGCGGGACCGTACTTAGTCAAAAAATCCTTGTCTTAAGGAGTGGTAGAGGCTCGAGTTCGGCAAGTTCAGTGTTAGCAGAAAGCATTCGTTCGGGGCTTGGGCCAGCCGCTATTTTGTTACTCGAGCCTGACCCTATTATTGCTTTAGGTGCCTTGGTGGCAGCAGAACTTTACAAGAAAGAATGCCCTGTCGTTGTGCTTGGCTTAAGTGACTGGCAAAGCTTAAAAGATGGCGTGAACGTGCGAGTTAGAGCTGGGCAAGATTTTGCTAAGCTCGAGCTTCTTAAGACAAACGCTTTTTAACACAGTTTACTTAAACTCTGCTATATACTACGACTTCATGCCTAAGCTTGAAGATCAAAAGCACTCTACTAACACTAATAAACTTCGTAAGCGACTCGAGCGTTTAACGGCTACAGCGATTACGGATTTTAAGATGATTGAAGAGGGCGACAAGGTTATGGTTTGCCTGTCTGGTGGCAAAGATTCTTACACACTGCTAGACATGCTGTTAGCTTTGCAGCAGCGTGCGCCCATTAAGTTTGAGCTTTTGGCTATGAATCTTGATCAGAAGCAACCAGGTTTTCCTGACCATATTTTACCTGAATATTTAGAAACTGTGGGCGTTAAGTACCGCATTGTTGAGCAAGATACTTACTCGGTCGTAAAGCGCGTCATTCCAGAGGGTAAAACCATGTGCTCACTGTGTTCTCGTTTAAGGCGTGGCGTTATTTACCGCGTGGCACAAGAAGAAGGCATTACAAAAATTGCTTTAGGGCATCATCGAGATGATATTTTGGCAACCTTTTTTCTAAATATGTTTTTCGGGGGGCGCTTAAAAGCCATGCCTGCCAAGCTTTTAAGTGATGATAAGAAAAATATTGTGATTCGCCCTTTAGCATACTGCCAAGAAAAAGATATTGCGCGTTACGCTAGAGCAAGAGAATTTCCGATTATTCCTTGTACCCTTTGTGGTTCACAAGTGAACTTGCAGCGTCAAATGGTTGGGCAGATGCTTAACACATGGGAGCAAGAAAACCCGCAACGCTTAGAAACCATATTCAGAGCCTTGCAACATGCAGACTCGAGTCATTTGTTAGATAAAAACTTGTTTGATTTTGAGGGTTTGACTTTAGAAAGTGAAGTTACTCATGGGGATATTGCCTTTGATGACCCTATGCTAGTTATGTGACTAACACAGTAATGGCTGGTGTAGGCGTTTTTATGGCGTTTGCGCTTATTATGGCAATCATGATTATTTTGAAAATTCGTTCAGCTCGAGCTGAGGGCTTACCTTCTAATGAGCTTATTAAGAGTATTTTGCCTTTGGTTGTTGCAGATGCTGCTTTTAGCCTGATTTTTGTGTTTTGGTTTATTTCTAACTTGTAACTTGTTTTGTCATTGCTGCACTATTTCTAAAAAGTGCAGTGCCTGAAAAATCTATTACTTCGGCCTCTAAAACACATCACTAATTGTTTGATCAGGATGATTTTGCCAATGCGGCATCTAGCTTTTTTGATAAAAAGTCATGTTTAGTTTTGTGCGTTTTTAAATGCAAGCATAGTCTAGATTTATGTGATTTGTGAGTAGATGCTGAGTAAAAGCATCGTTCTTATCATAAGAAATGCCCTGCTGTAAGGGGTTTCTACTTGTCTACCATTAAATTAAATAATTGCTAGTGCAGTTGTCACAGCAAATTCTTTGGTAACGAAATAGGGTAGCGATGTTATTAATGTGTCGAGGAAGGAATCATTGCTTGCATAAGCCTAACAACCACTAAAACACGATACTAATTTTAAAGCGAGCTTAGTTGCATCGTGCTGTTCTTATTGCTTTCGGATTCATTTTGAATTAAGAATAGCTTAATAGTCTTTTTGTGTTCTGTTGCACGCATCAGCCGCCTAGCTGATGCGTGCAACAAAGAATCTTGAACTAAGGGGTAACGCAGTTATTTCTTCCTTTGTGGGACTCAATTAAGCCATGCAAATGATATGAAACTCTAAAACACAGCTGAGTCTTAGCTAAGCAGCGTGCTAGCTAAGTAGGAATCTATTGTCACAATGATGGAGGTCATTTATGAATAAAGTACGTATTGTTATTGTTGCAGTTTTTACGTTGTTACTAGCAGCTTGTAGTTCACCTCAAGTTCAGCCGCCTGCACAAACCCTTTGGTCTGAAGAAGACTTGGGTGGTTTTGTCACTGAAATGGCACTAGATTTACAAAGCATTATTGGTCAAGAAATCGTTGGGTTTAATATTTTAGGCGCTATACCTGCTAATGCACCCTTTGATGTAACTGCGTTTTTAGGACTAGCAAATTTAGAAAATCCAGAAACCATTTTGCAAGATTTGAGTAGCTTTTCGTTTTTAAATCTAGCAACAAACATTTTTAGCCAAGGTGAAGCGATTGAGCTTCCGAGAGGTGTTTGGCAATATAACCCAAATTCAGGGCAATGGCAGCAAACAAGCACATCTGATGACTTAAGCTTACAGTTCCCATTTGGTAATTTAGATGGTTCTGTTTCTCAAGTAATGCTAACTTTCGACTGGAACGCAAAAGCACCCACCATTTATGTGGCAACTGAAGCAGGTCAGCAAGAAGTGCCGACAGACATGAAGCTAAACGTAATGAAAGATAACGTGGCAGCTGGCAATATTTACCTGTCGGCATCGTGGTACATGAGCAATTGTAATTACCGCACTTTAGAGCCTACTAGTGTCAAGATTCAAGGTGATTTTGCAAACGGCGCTGATGAAACCCTAAGTTTCAACCTTGATCTAAGTGCAAAAGATTTAGGGCCTAATAAGGGAGCTATTGAGTTTGACAGCAGCATTAAATACAGCGTTGCTGGTGATTATGTAAAACTTGGTTTAGGTGCAGAGATTGTTGTTTCTGAAACCAAAAATAACGATTGTTTCTTAACAGATTTAAAATTAGTGAGTGGTTCTGCTAAAGCAGATGTAGCAGTTTCTCTTCAAGGAGAAAAAGATACTCTAGCTATTGCTTTTGGATTTTCAGAACCCGTGCTTGACCTAACCACAGGTTATTACTCACTCACGGTTCAAAACGGAAAAATTTGGGCAAATGCAGATGAAGTTGTTAGCTTTTACGGCATTTTAAATGACTCAAATGCGAACGGAATACCTGGTGAAAACCTTAAAGTCATTATGAGTGACGGCTCGAGTACCACCCTAGAAATAATTCTAGGTGGTTTGTAAATACCTTTTAGGTTTGACCAAATAAAAAAGAGCCGTGGTAGACGGCTCTTTTTTTTGTTTAGTTTAGCGCTATTTTAAGGATTTCACTATTTTTACACCGATACAAGCATCGGTTTGACTTCTTGATGCTCATTTTCAAACACAAACCTGAACTGCTCAATAGCCCAGTCAAGTTCTGCTTTGTTTATAATAAGAGGAGGGGCAAAACGAATTACGTTTTGATGCGTTTCTTTACAAAGAAGACCAAGCTCAGCGAGGGCTTCACAGTACGGTCTAGCAGGTTCATATAACTCAAGGGCAATAAAAAGACCACGCCCACGAACCTCTTTAATAAGTGGATTTGAAATAGTTTTAAGTCGCTCGAGTGCGTACTTGCCTAAGGTTTGCGCATTTTCTACCAGCTTTTCTTCATTTAGAATCTTTAAGGCTTCGCGAGCAACTGCTGCACCTAAAGGGTTACCTGCGTAGGTACTGCCGTGATCACCAGGTTTAAATAAACCCAATACAGCTTTGCTAGCAAGAACAGCGCTAACAGGGTAAAAGCCACCACTTAAAGCTTTTCCAAGTATTAGCATGTCAGGCTTTACAGCTTCTAATTCACTTGCTATGAGTGCACCAGCACGACCTAAACCTGTTTGTATTTCGTCAGCAATAAACAACACATTGTTAGTTTTGCATAGCTCATCAACTGTTTTTAAGAATCTGGCAGGAGGTATAACCACACCTGCTTCACCTTGAATAGGTTCAAGCAAAATGCCAACAGTGTTTGGTGTTATGGCTTTAGCAACTGCCTCAGCATCGCCATAAGCAACGGTTATGAAACCTGGGGTAAAAGGCCCAAAATCTTGCTTGTACTGCGCTTCTGAACTAAAACCCACTAGCGTAGTTGTGCGACCATGAAAGTTACCAGAAAAGACAATAAGTTCAGCTTGACCTTGCGGAATGTTTTTTGTTTGGTAACCCCATTTGCGAGCCGCTTTAATTGCGGTTTCAACCGCTTCAGCACCTGTATTCATAGGCAATGCCATGTCATAATTGGTGACTTCGCAAAGCTCTTTTAAAAATAAGCCCATTTCATTATTACGAAAAGCACGAGAGGTTAGGGTTGCCTTTTGAGCTTGCTCAGTTAAGGTTTTAATAAGCCTAGGGTGACAATGCCCTTGATTTACTGCTGAGTAAGCAGCCAGACCATCAAGATAGCGTTTGCCTTCAACATCAGTAAGCCAAACCCCTTGGGCATGCTCAATAACAATATCTAAAGGTTTATAGTTTTTGGCACCATAGCGTTCATCGAGCGCTATAAATGTATCTGTTTTGCTACTTAAAGAATCCATAGCTTCATTGTGAATGGTTTAGTCTTATAATTGAAGAAGAAAACCCATGATTTCTAAAGTAGTTACCTTTGAAATCAAAATAGAAATAGGGTAAAACTATGAAAAATAAAGTGCTTGATGCCAAAGATGAACAAATACTCGAGCTTCTTAGTAAAGATGCTCGGCTGAGCTACAGCGCACTAACGGAGCAGATTGGTCTGAGTGCGCCTGCTGTTAAAGAGCGTATTCTTAAAATGGAAGATGCGGGCATTATAACGGGGTATGAAGTCAAAATTAACAAACAGGCTCTTGGTAAGCACATTGCTGCTTATATGTTAGTTGATGTACCTTATAATCAAGAGAAAAGCTTTATTTGGTTTGCGCAAGAAGAAGCTAGTTTTGATAGCTGTCATCATTTGCTTGGTAGAAGTGCTTTTATTGCTGAAGCAAGGTTAGAAAGCATGGAAGCTTTGGAGCAACTCATAAAGCGCTGCATGAAGTTTGGGCAAACTACAACCCATATGCTGCTATCGCAAGTCAAACCTTGAATCAAGATAGTTAAGGCTAAAGAGACTAATGACTAGCTCAATAAATAATAGTGTTTCCAGATGCTGAAGGTAAAGATTTCATAGCATTTATACTAGATTGATTTACTTGCGTTGTAAGACTCTATGATTCAGCTTAGAATAGTTTTATCTTTCAAAATCGGGCGCTTTGGTGAGTTTTTAGCTAAACCCAAAGGCCACTAAGGTTTTAAGCCCTAAAGACTTGACAGTTTATTCGATTTCTTTTTAGACTTGTGGCGCGCATGAGAGTGCGTGCTCTTAATCGAGAGCGGTAGAGGGATCTGGCCCGAAATGCGCTTTATAAGCGAAAGACACCGCAGCAACCAATCTTATAGATGGGTGCTACTTCCAGCCAAACACAAAATTCGAAAGCTTTTTAAGCTTCGTGTTTGGGCAGATTTAAGAGGATTTTCCTCAAATTAGCCTAAGCTGATTTGCTGCTGGAGGTCCTGCTATGAACTCGTTAAAAATTATTGCCTTTGCAACCGATTTTGGTACCGTTGACCCGTGTATAGGGATTTGTGAAGGAGTTATGCTCAGCATAGCGCCCCAAGCGCGAGTGGTGCATTTAAACCACAACGTCACTCCCCAAAGCATCAACGAAGCCATCTTCAACTTCTATATTTCTTACAAACACTTTCCCACTGAAACTGTGTTTTGTTTTGTGATAGACCCAGGTGTGGGTAGTGAACGAAGAGCTGTTGCGGTTAAATACCAAACGCAAGACGGCAAAATACAATACCTAATTGCGCCTGATAACGGCATTTTTACACCCATTCTCAATCACGAAACAATCATAGAAATAGTCAATCTAGATAACCCTGATTATCATCTTCCTAATGCCAGCACAACCTTTCATGGTCGTGACATTTTTTCACCCGCCTCGGCGCACATAAGCACAGGTACAGCACTCAGCAAGCTAGGCTCGAGTTTGCAGCAAAGTGATTTGGTTAAGCTAGAACTGCCTATGCCTAGTTTTAATATGGACGTGTGGACGGTTCAGGTTATTCATATTGATAGATTTGGTAATTTAGTCACTAATTTGCCTAGCGCGTCACTCGAGCTTCCTTTGAGTGACTGGCAGCTCATGCTTGAGGATAGGGTGCTTAGTTCTGTTTATAGGCATTTTGCGAGTGTTGATGTGGGTGAGATAGTTGCTTATACGGGTAGTAGTGGCTTTATTGAGTTGGGTGTTCGAAATGGTAATGCTGAGAAGGTTCTTAATTTAGCGAGGGGCTCAGAACTGATGTGCTCTCGCTAGTTTTTGTTTGACTTAATATGCATGTAAAAAGATGACACACGTGCAATAGTGTCATCTTTTTAGCTACTTCTAATTGCATCTTGTTTCAGGGTCAAAATACGCTTGTCTGAAAAGTTCACTTAAGAGTGTTATGAGGGTAAAAATATATAAACTGCTAAGCATAAGGATAGCTTCTGCATTTAACGCAAACGAAATTGCTTTGTAAATTAATAGGCTTGTGCTAACACTAAAGACAAGTTCAAAGCAGATTAGCTGTATTGTTTTAGCGTTTAATGGTTTTGATACTTGAAACATTGCAAATCACCTTTTAAAAATAATGAAATTCAAATTGCCACATAGAGGGATTGCGGCTTAGCTCTGTTACTAAATCTTCTAGAGAGTTTACCGAGATAGCAAATCTATTCTTGTGACAGTACGCACATTTTTGTGAAAAATACCACATCTTTTAAATGAATTTTGCTTCGCTAAAAAAAGACACAAGCAAATGCTTAATAATCCATCATAATTCTGAAACAAAAAAGCTTAAAATAGAACTATGCCTGCCCTTAAAGAGCAAGAAGACAATGTCATTCGTTTAGAAGCTACCGACTCCTTATTCCCTAAGGCATGGGTGGCAGGCTCAATGAAATACACAGACTTTCAGCCTTTTGCAGAAGGTGGCAGTGCTAGCTTACAAACCTGCTTTGACAACAACTTAAAACGAACCGTCGTATTCAAAAAATTACACCCGCACTTAAAAAACTCAGACATAGAAATAAAACGCTTCTTAAGAGAAGCTCGAGTGACAGGGCTTATTGCTCACCCCGGAACGGTGCCTCTTTACGAACTAGGGCGCGACCGCATGGGTGACTTGTACTTCACCATGAAGTACATAACGGGTCGTGATTTACGCTCTATTTTACTTGACTTAGAAGCTTACAAAATAGGTAGCCGTAATGACTTTCCAAGATCACGACTTATTGACATTCTTATTGCAGCAGGGCAGACAGTTGCTTACGCCCATACGCAAGGCGTTATTCATAGAGATTTAAAACCAGCTAATATTTTGGTTGGCCCGTTTGGCGAGGTGACCGTGCTTGACTGGGGCTTAGCCAAAGTCAAAGGTGAGCAAGAGAACCTCATTGAAAGTGTAGCTTTAGGCAAAAAGGCAGTTGCGTTAGAACTCACGCAGCCTGGTAAACGCTACGGAACACCCCTTTACATGTCACCTGAACAAGCCGGTGCAGACCCTGAGCTAGATGAACGCAGTGACGTTTATAATTTAGGTAGCATCTTATTTGAAATGATCAGCCTCAAAAACCTAGTATGGGGTAATGATGTTGACGAAGTTATAAACCAAATACTAAATACACCCACCCCCATACCCAGTGTTGTATCACCAGAGCAAAACATACCGCCAGAGCTCGAGTCTATTTGTCTTAAAGCGTTAGCTAAGAAAAAAGAAGATCGTTACCCCAGCGTAGAAGCTTTTGTGGATGATTTAATTCGTTTTAGGAACGGTCAAGAGGTATCTGTTTATAACTATAAACCTCTGCAACTGTGGGTGCGCTGGCGTACTCGTAACGCTATCTTGTTAAGCTCAGCCATCGCCTTTTTGTTAGGTGCGTTACTGGTAATTATTATTTATTTGCTGATTTAACCCGCTGGTTTTAGGGTTCTAGCGGTAAAGTCGAGAAATTCTTGCCATGCTTCTGCTTGCACGCCACCTTCGTTTATACTTTCAATGCTCTGCACAAACGCATGTCCTTGCCCTTCATAAATACTTATTTGATTATCTATGCCTGCTGCGCTTAAAGCAGTTTCAAAGGCATTAACTTCAGCTACAGGAATAGACTGATCTTTTTCACCAAAAATACCTAAGACAGGTCCGGGCAGCTTTTCTAAAGTCGCTTCATCTGTTATCAAGCTACCGTAAAAAATACCTGTTGCAGCCAGCTCAGAATTTTCAAGACTGTAAGCCAGCGACGCGCCACCGCCATAACAAAAACCCATGACCATAATGCGGCTACTATCTACATTGGGTTGTTCTTTAAGCCAAGCATAAACCGTATCTAAATCTTGATTAATATCACTACGCTTGGTACTAATCACCTGCCAAATAGCAGTTGGAACCCAACTTGCTGTTTTACCCCTAAAGGTATCAGGAGCAACCACAACATAACCCTCATCAGCCAAAGCTTGCGCCTTGCCCAAAATGCTTTCTTTTAGACCCCAAAACTCATGAATCATAATAACAGCAGGCAAAAGCTCTGCGTCAGGGCTATCCGCAAGAAAAACCTTAACTTCGTTACTCGAGTTTGGAATGACAAAATTACTAAGACTATCTACTTTTGTTCTATTTAAAAAATGATCAATAGGAATGGATAAAAGGATAAGCAAAACAACAGAGCTAAGAACAATTAAAAACCATTTTAAGATTCGTAAGGCAATCCGCATGCCTCTATTATGACTTAGATTAGCGAACTTAGAAAGCAGTGCAACGCTAGGTGAGAGCTTCATAGTCAATTAAGGGTTTAACTATGAGAAAACTAGCTGACGTGGCAAGCCCCTCGATTTACTCTAGATGAAAGGGAATGGGTAATAGTAGGGAGAGGTTTACGTGAAAAAGGCAAAACAGCCTGAAAGACCGAAAGGTCCTAAGGCAAAGGCTAATGAAACACTATTGCAAAGGCTTCTTGACTTTCAAGCGCTTAACCTAAGCTTTGCTGAGACCCTACAAACAAAACAAGCTTTTGAAAAAACACTAAAAGATGTCTTAAAACAATTATCAAGCTTTTTTCATGCAAGCCACGCTTCTATACTCTTTTTTGATTCCCATACAAGCGACTTAACCCTAAACTATAGCCTTCATGAAGGCACTTACTCAGAGCTTATAGCGTCCAGTGTAGAACACCTGAATCCCAAACTAAAAGCTAAGCTTCAACATTGTAGTGTTGACAATGAGTTTGCTGATCAAGCTTTAAACCAACTGTCTATGCTTAGTTTTGGAGATTCTGGTCTTACGGCTGCTTGGCTGCTTGCCTTTAAAGAAGAAGGACTAGAAGAAGCTTTTTGCTCACCGTTACTTTTGCTGGGTAGCTTGGTGCTAAAGCGCTTTAAAGAATGGCAAGAAGAAAAAAAAGAACAAG
>CAZWJZ010000166.1:0-2120 GCA_964634665.1 uncultured bacterium
GGGAAAAGTCCCAGTCAATCGTCGTGCGGGCATTAAAGTTCTGCCCATAGGGGCTTGCTTACCGAGACCCATTTATCAAGACAATCAACAGTTTCTAAACTATGCGGTAAGCAGCTTGCAGCACCATATTCCTGAGCTTATGGGCTGGACTGCTATATACGCAGAAGAAGAGGCTTTGCGCTTTATCTTTCATGATGAAGAGAATGCCTTTAAATTAGATGGAAGCTGGGAAAACTTAAGCGCTAGTTTACCAACTCGGTTTTATTCGTCAGATGATTTGATGCAAACCAAGACGGATTTGAGGAAAACAGGTTTGCAAGTTCATTTAAATCAAAGAATGGCCCTTTTAAAAGCTCTATGTGAACACGGCTTGGCTACGCCTCTAAGTGGATTTTTAGATCAAGGGTCCGAGTCAGAGCTACTTTATTTGCCTGGTAGTGTTCAATTAGCTGAAAAGTACTTTTTTTGTGAAGCAATTACTTATAGTTTTAACCTAGAAATAGCTACTTTGGCGATTACTCTTAGTTTAAACTCTGGCTTTCAAACTCCCAGTACGAGTGTAATAAGTTCAAAGTTAGAAGCAAAATTTAAAGCTTGGGATAAAGATGACAGTGATGAGATAAGAGTTTTCTTAACACCACCCGACCCAGCTACTTGGCAACTTATGGATCCTAAAGACTCTAATTTTCTGAAATCAGACGCTAACCTCATGGCAGAATTTGTCTTACCCACAACGCCAAAAAGTGATTACTCAGAATTTTATGTTCGACGGGTTGAAGGTGATCAAGTTGTTTTTGAACTCCAAGCCTTTCATACACCTATTATTTACGGTTCACAGCAAGTTCTAAATGAAAAGCTCGAGTCTGCAAGCTTAAGTATTAATACAGAAATTCTGGCGCTATCGTTATCGGACAAAGGCACTGCTATAGAAGCTGCTATGGGAATTGTAATGGATAAAGACAAGATGATGCAGCGCACAGAGAAAGATATTTTTACGGAAACCAAAACCATTATTTTAAACAACAATGTAGAAATAACCGAAAATAAAGTAGATATAAGCAGCAAAACCGATATTGCTAATGACCTACAGGTAGATGGAAAGCTTGAAGTTGGTGGCATGTAAACTATTTATTTAGCCTTGACAGATCAAAGCAGTGAGCAGTGACGTTCATAATCATAACTGAGGAAATTTGAATGGCAGATATTAAGATCACCTCACGTGAAGTAGGTGAGACACTAAAACTATCATCAGGGGCTAAACATAAAGTTGAACTAAAGCTTTTGTGTGCCTTTTTAATTGAAACAGAAGATGTGCACTTTCACCATGACAGCGCAATCTTACTTCCAGATTATGAAGAGAACACCATAGAAAACCATATTGACCACCTTACAGGTCTGTTAGTTTTAAAGACTGCTTTAGACTATGCTGAAGCGAACCCAAGCCATCACCTACTTGTAGCGGGTCACACAGATACCAGTGGTTCAGATGACTACAACATAAAACTAAGTGAACTAAGAGCACAGAACGTGCTTGCAGTCTTACAAGGAGATAAAGATAGTTGGCTTGATACGACAAAGAAAAAAAGCAAAACAGAAGATTATCAAAGCATCTTAAAATGGCTCGCCTTCTTTTGGGGTTGGCCTTGCGACCCAGGTGAAATAGATAATGATCATGGACCAGCCACAGATAAAGCTGTTGAAGCCTTCCAAGAACTTGCAACCGCAGAGCTCGAGCGTGAAATTTCTGTTGATGGTGATGTGGGGCCACAAACTTGGGAAGCTATTTTTGATTGTTATATGCTAGCCCTTGCTGATCTCATGAATATTGATACACAAACATTACAAACAAAACAGTCAAGTTTGCAATTAGGAAGTAAAAGCCTTGTGGGTTGTGGGGAAAGCTGGCCTATATCAGAACTTGGGCAAAATAATTACCGTAGCGCTACAGATAGGCGTGTCGAGCTTGTGTTTTTTGAACCTAGCGACGAACCCCAACTAGCTTGCCACCCAGCAACAGGACAATGCTTGAAAGATCAGTGTGATCTTTATAAACCCCCTGTTTACCATCGTAGCCATGTGCCTTGCCCTACGCCAATTCTAAGCTTAAGGGAACTATCTAT
>CAZWJZ010000166.1:2130-2972 GCA_964634665.1 uncultured bacterium
TGGGCTTTACAAACCAGGGTATGATGATGGTCAAAACAAGCTTTCAGGATATGAAGAAGCTTATAAAAGCGAAGATGACGCAGGGCGAATTTTTATAAATCATGAGCCTCGAGCAAGTGCTAGTACTGACTGGGAGACTGTCCGCAAAAAAGACAGTCAATATATTGAGTTAAGTGTGGACATTAGTAAACTCAGTGGAGAAAAACCATCAGGCTTATGGGTTAAATGGGTGTGGAGTGATCCAAGTGAACTACCTCATGAAGCGATGGATGCTATAGAAACCGATGGGATAGACGCAGGTACTCACCCTATAGAAGAAAACTATGGTGAGTGTGATTTCCCTAACCCTAACTCAGGTCGAGGGGCCAAATGGCAAGAACTAGAAACCTACCCATGCTTTCAAACAGTAGATGAGCCAGAGTATTGCTACACCAAAATAGTCGACGGAAAAAGCAAAGTGCGGTTGCATTGCACAAATGTAGGTGGCGATAATTTTGTTGTTTACGTCGGCTTTCCAAATCATCAGCTTATCGAGCCTGGGGCGTCAGACCAAACAGGCTTAATGACTATGTGGAAGAGAATAGATATTGAATATCGCAAGATGGATGGCGATGTGGTGGACTTACCTGTCACAGCTGTACCAGAATTTTTTGAACCTTGCTTTGTGCAAATGGACTTCACTGAAGCTCAATTAACGCCTTTTCTAGAATTCTTATCTGTTCGAGATGATGATTTATCGCGTGAGGCATCAGAGTACGTCAAGAAATCACCTCAAGGGGTCTTTGAAAACGAATCTAAACCAGGATGGTTCTTGCTTGTTTCTGCTTGCCTAGCCGCACAAG
>CAZWJZ010000166.1:2982-10059 GCA_964634665.1 uncultured bacterium
GGTACTCAAACATCTGAAACTGTCTACAATGGAATAGCAAATGTTGCTGAGCAAAGTTATAGCGGTGGAAGCATGGGAGAGGTACTCGTGATTGATCAAGCTATTGGAGAAGATGTCTCTTTTGTTATTTTTTATGATGGGACAAAACGCTTTTACTTGCCTGTTTGGGCAAAAGATGATGATACCCCTTCGGCAGGAAAAACAACGCTATATCTCTATGGTTTAGATTATCAATCTGACTTTGTTCCAGGCACGGGACTAATAGGTCGCGCAGGGCAAGGAGGTGCTTATGATCGAACGGATGAGTATTACTTGCAACATGTTTACGCTAATCCAGCAGGAACCTGGACAGCGGGCGGCTTAGGCTTTCCAGACCAAGTAGAGATTGAAGTGAAATCGCCAGGCTCACTACAAACAGGTGGGATTAGCCCTTCAACAAATTACAGAGGTGATGAGTATTTTGCAGGTAAAACCATCATTTTCTCTAAACATCATTCCTATAGTGATAAAGACGGTAATCCAAAATTTGATGATCTTATAGCCACTATTGTTCATGAATTAGGCCATGCTTTTGGCTTTCCTCACAAATGTGGCTATTACACATGGGAAACACCTGCATACTATAGTTGTGCAATGAACTACAGCAATTCGTGGCTATATGAGCCAGGAACCAGAAATGTCCAATGGTTCAACACTGGGGTTGAAGGTAAACACATGTGCGCACGGCATTTGGATGGCATTCGTAAAGTACATTTAGAAGAGAATCCTGCTATGTGGAAATGGGATTGATGCTATGAGAGGTCAACATGACTGAACTTAACGCAGGCGATGCAATAACGATTAGTTTGGAACTATTCCCTATCTACATCATGGATTTACCCATGATGATAGCAATAACGATCTACAACCCCAATCCTAAACGCACTTATTACTCGTTACCCAAAATAGACTGGTTCAATGTACCACCACCTGTTGAATTTATTATGGAAAATCAACAAGGTGAAACATTCACGTTACCTGTAGTTTCAACGCTATCTAGGGAAGGCGCACCTACAGGATTTCGTCTTGCGCCAAATCAAGCTCTTACGATACTTTATGACCTATCCACGATTAGCTATGACATTCCTGAAGGCGACTACACACTCACAGCAACATACGAATCTATGCCAGCTCCTTCAATTTCAAGCTCGACCTCATTCAAGCTTATTGGTCTAGAAGCAAAAGATAAGTTACTGATTACTCAATTACTTAAAAGCGAAAACTGGAATAGTTTTTTACTTAGTAACAATCGAAGTATTCATGAAAAAGAATTGCGTGAACTGAATCAAGACACAGTTTCTGGCTTAAGTTTACACCTGTTTTTACATAGGGCTATTTATGGGCCAGATAATGTTGCGGATCTTGATACATCTATCTTTAAAGACTTAGCTAAAGGCCCCTTAAAGGGTGAAAGTTCTATATTGCAACATGAAATTCTTTTAGCACGTCAAGACTCAGGTGCAAATGAACTTGCCGAAAAAATCATTAAACAATGGCCAGGCCTTTCTTGGCGTATTGATGAAAACCTAAAAGGCTATGGTCGGCTAAGTACTTTAAGGAAAGCCGTAGGTGCAGAAAGCCTAAATCTGAGCTCACCAGACCCAGCACCCTACACGGAAGAAGACAATGACTAAGTTTTTGGGTAACTCAGCAATTTGTATGTGTCCCCATGGCGGGCAACTCAAATTCATGGTCACTCAACAATCTTCCGATGGTATGGATGGCAAAAACATCACTATGAAAGATTTCCAAAATGCCACAATTGTTGGCTGTGCCATGCCTCCACCACCTGCTGGCATGAGCCCTTGTATGAAAGTCTTAACTGCCGTTGATCCAATCGGGATGGCCATGAAAGTAGATGGTAGCCAAGTTGTCACAGAAATGGTTATTGCTTTTACAGATAAAGGCTGGCCAATCATGGTGGTCAACCCTGGCATGTCAGCTATGTCTTGGAAAATAAGTCCAAACGCGCCAAGCACCAAAAAAGCTGAGTTTTCACAAGGTTCCGTTCAAAAACAATCAGGCTTAGGCATAGGCGAAGGTACAACAGGAAGCTCGAGTTCAAAAACGTGGAAAGATGTTGTTTCAGCATATTGGATAACAGACTTTTTAAGACGTGAGCAAAAAGCGATTCTTGCAGGTACAACCGTTGGTTTTAGTGATGGTACAGCTGCTACTTTAATGATTTATGAATTTGACTTAGAAGGTAATCACAGCTTTGTTGACCGAGTTGGTGGCACAGTAAAAAAAGACCAAGTTGAAGCCGAATGGGTTTTTGATTATAAAAAAGATGTAGCTGAACTGCCCGATATGTTTGAAGGTGATGAGTTTTACAGCGCTCCTTCTTATTACTTTGAGCTAAAGGTAGGCGGAAAAACAGCTCAATCCGGCTTGATTGAATTTAGAGACAGCATTGAAATTGATGTTACAGATGAAAATGACGATGCGAGGGCAAATGCAGTCTACACAGCTTATTTCGCAGATGGCTCGAGTACGGTTGGCACTGTTGACGCTAACGGCAACCTAAAGCTAGAAGACATCCCACCTGGAAACGTTCACTTAGAATTTTCTGTTGCTCTCAAAACGCAAAACCTTACTTCTGCCAGCTGGTCAAACGCGTTTCTTAGACGCAATGAAGAGATAGAGCTTATAGCTGAAACACACGAGTTCCCAGATGAAACACCTGCAACATTTACCCTGTACAAAGTCATTCAACATGCTGACCCTGAATATATTACCGAATTACCTAGTACCGTCAATAGTAATAAAGCTAAAGCTAACTGGTCCTTTGAATACCAAGGTGATCTAAGCGAATTGCCTTCTATAGCTCACGGAGACGAATCTTACTTAGCACCTCGGTACTACTTCGAGGTAAACATAGGGGGGCAAAGTTTAAACTCTGAGCTTATTGAATTTAGAGACAGTTTAGAACTCACACTTATCAACCAAAATGATGAACCCCTAAGCCAACTCGCTTTCACGATTCACTTTGCTGATGGCTCGAGTGAACAATTAATGACGGATGAACTAGGCTTTGTTGAACTTAAAGATATTCCACCAGGAAGAGTCAAGCTTGATTTTTCTGGAGGGATTGCACCTGACGATGATACACCTACAGAAAATGATCCTAGTGATGAAATACCTGAAAATGACACGCCAATAGAGGACAACCCAGGAACTGGCCCTGAAGAAGACGAAGACCCGGCAGGCGATAATGATGACTGCGATAAGGTGACCTTTCCAAGTGGGGAAAGCCTTTGTATCGTGACTGATCAAGCTACTGACTCAGAAAATGATGAACACTGGGATGCTTTTGCTGATAGATTTGGCTTAACACCTGGTCCGCTGCTGGACTGCCGAGGCAAAGGCGATATGATGCTATCAGCAAATTTTTCAGTACGCGAATTCACTAAGGGTGGTGACTACGCCCGCATTGATCCAGATCTCATAAGAAAACTACAGATTTTACGAGATAATGTAGGGTCAATCTCAGTTAATTCAGGTTATCGATCATGGGAATACAACAAAGAGCTCTACAGTCGACGTGGTCAAACACCTACAAAAAGCCCACATACTCATGGAATAGCAGCAGATATCCAAGTTGCAGGCATGTCAGCAGAAGATCTAGCTAAGCGTGCCATTGACGCATTTGGTTGCAACATGGGAATAGGTCTTATTATGGGAGAAAGATCTATACATGTAGATACACGTTCAACTTGGAGCACATGGAATTACGGTGGTCAGGCTTCAATTGATGCTGAGGCTGAAGTGAGACGCTACAGGCACGAACAATGCTAAGACTTAGAACCAATTTACGAAGACAAGCTACGACCAAAGAAGAAGGTCAAGCATGAGTGTAATAGAGATTAAAGAACCTAAAGACTTACAAGACCTAACAACAGTAGAAACGGGTGACGCCTACACTTTTAAATTACACCGTTTCCAAGTTCACTGGCTCGAATTTGAAGATACTCTATTTCATCATGATAGTGCGGTTCTTATGCCCGACGGTTTATTTGATGATGAAAAAGAACAACACTCAGGTGGACTAGATGTCATTTATGTTGCTTACAGCTACGCTTCAGAAAATGCTGATCAACAACTCCTCATCGCAGGTCATACCGATACCAGTGGCTCAGATGCCTACAACGAAACGCTATCCCTATTAAGAGCTGAAAATATTCTTTACGTCATGCTGGGTGATCAAGACGCATGGGTAGATAGTGTTCTACAAAAAAGCAAAGTAGAAGATTACCAGCAAATCCTAACTTGGGTTGCGTACCAAAAAGGCTGGCCCTGCGACCCACAAGGCATAGACAATGTAAGCGGAGCTAATACACGCTCTGCCATAAGGAAATTCCAAGAATACTACAACCTAGAGTTTGACCAAGAAATCTCTGTCGATGGCGGAATAGGGCCAGAAACATGGGGCGCAATCTTTCAACTCTATATGGATTACCTTAAGTATTTAGCTAATACCGATGATGCCGGATTAGATGAACTAAGGAACCAGCTAAACTGGCTTTATGACGATCTAAAGCGTGTTGGTTGCGGAGAATACCACCCAGTTGATCATCCAACATCCAATAACCGAAAGAGTCAAAGCAACCGACGCATAGAACTCTTGTTTTTTCCACCTGGTCAAGAACCTAAAAGCAAACCCGGCGATATATGTCACAGCGGAGGAAAAGCAGGCACAAAAGACTGCCTACTTTACAATGGCTTAAATGATTACGAACCCATACCTTACATACCCCCCCAACCCAGAGATAACTCAAAATACGATCAGATACGCTGGTGGTACGAAATAGAGCCCGAAGAACCTACCGGTGTACAAGTTGTCTACTCAAACGTGTACAGTGAAGAACAAGTCGGAATAGCTCTTCGAGAAGGCATAACAGCACAGCTCGAGTTACGTCAATTTGATTATAAAGAAGCTGTGATAGATGCCATTATTTCCATAGAGTTTGAACGAGAAGACCAAAAAGGAACTTTTGTTAAACGTGATTTAGCTATCAACATGCAGATCAATAAGCTTGTTTATGTTGATTTACCTTTTGAAGTCTTAATAGAAGTATTTGAAGAACTGGAAGGTGAGTTACACAAGACATGGTTGCGATGCCATATCCCTGAAACCAATAGTCATTCAGGAGGGCGCAAGTCGTCTCTGAATTTGGCTTTTCCTGTCTTACAACGCCCTTTATACTTTTTGCCAGGTGTCATGGGCTCAACCCTTTCGGTTATAAATCATAATGGTGACTTAGAAGAAGCTTGGCCTGAAGTGTCTGTCTACGGTGATAAAGAAATTGACCTTTTGGTAAGTAAATCAGATGGTACACCCCACAGAGAAGCTGTCCGTGAAGAGTTATTGGTGCTTGACAATGTATTTCATGAGTGGGCATCAGATATCTATAGCTGTATCGAAAGAGTTGCTGAAGTACAAGAATCCTTTCCTGAAGTTTTTATAGATGCAGCGAAAGAAAAACGTTTAGAACCAGCCATCTATAAAGAGATACCCTATGATTGGCGCTTAAATATCAGCAAGAGTCATTTAGATATTGCCCAAGAAATACGCGATCATTTTGATGGCATTGACCCTTCCGGAATGCCTTTTTTACACAATAAGATTTCCATTGCAGGGCACAGCACAGGTGGTGTTATTATGCGAGGTTTTACGTACTCTAATAATGCCATAAAAGACATCATTGAGCACTTCTTTTTTATTAATGTTCCTCATTTAGGTGCACCTAAAGCAGAATACGTTTACTTTTCGGGTGATATGGAAATTCCTATTGTTGCAGTTGAAAGCTTCAGGCAAATGGGACCAGATATGCCCATCTTATATTTTCTAACGGCCTGTAGTCGCTATGGAACCGCTGTGGGTAGTGGAGTAGGAAATATGCGTAACCAAGACTGGACGCCTGCAGCAAGGCAACAACGTGTACAAGATGCCATTAATGCAGGCGCATATGACACAACCAAGATAGCCCTTTATGGTTACCCGCAGTATGCTACTGAAGGACCTTTGACCTATAACATGCCGCTTGCACTTGCTGCTGATAAGCATTGTGAAGACTCAGCAGCAGCAGGACCCAATACGCCCATTGAGAGTTTTGTATTTCATTCGGGTGGACTACCAACCATCTCATCAACGACATTAGAAGACACTACAGTCTTAGCTAATAAAACGCTTGTAGGAGATGGCACTGTCCCTACCGTGTCTCAAATAGGCGACATAGGCAGTTGGGCAAACGCAACTTTGTTTAATCCAACGCCAGGCAATCCTGCACATGTTCCTGCTCCTAACGAAATATGGATATGGGAAAGAATTTTTGATGTTATTACAAAAACTAATATAGAAGAGCACACAAGACCTTTTCCTACAGATATGAAAGAAACAGCAGATTTGCTTTTTGAAATAGCCCGAGATGTTTATGGGGAAGGGTGGTATACCGACGACATTAAAGACTCAGAAGAATCCCTTAGCCCAGGTACACCTAGAACCATTACACATAGCGATCAAGACTGTAGTATCGCTCTTATTGAATGCCTTGAAGGAAGCCTAAAAGTCGAAGCCTCTTACAAAAACTGGGTTGGCTTTAACCCACTAGAAAGCCTAACCATCAACCAAGGACAATATATTCTCATAGAAATTCCTGACCGAGTAACGGGCGATCAAACCAACCGCATAATTCTAAGTACCACAACCAGCGCACGCTACAAACTCAATATGATCTCAGTCAATGTATAAAGGAAAAAAATGAAACTCGAGCGCTAAAAGTAGATACCATCGCTGGGCCACAAACATGTAGAAAATTTATTATCGGCAGCAGTGGCAGCATCAGCGCAGGTGGCTTTCACTCCCTGGCAACAGACAGCAGCGGCAACGTCTGGGCCTGGGGATGGGGAGATAACTTATGGGGTCGACTGGGTGACGTGACGACCACAGACCGCAGCAACCCCGTGCTGGTTATCTTGCCCTGACCCAAGTCTTTCTTCGGTGGTAGCCTTACCATCCTATATCCGTCTTTCCGTACC
>CAZWJZ010000167.1:0-10002 GCA_964634665.1 uncultured bacterium
CAACTGCGGCTGGGAGGGTCCGGACAGACCACACGGGCACGGCGTGTACATCCAGAACCTCGATGTCGGCACCAAGCACTTCGAGGCCAACCTCGTTTCCAGCACGTACCGCCGCAGCTTCGTAACGTACGGCACCGATCAAGTCCACAACATCGTTGCCCGTGGCAACGTGTTCGCAGGTGGCGCCTCGCTGGGCACCGAGACGACCTCGCCGGTATACATCTCCGGGTCGATGTCCGATCTCGACTTCTCGGACAACCACGTCTACGTGCTCCGGAGTGAACCCGTGTCGCTCCACGAGACCCATTCGAACGTCGCCTTCAATCGCAACAGGCTCATGACGCAGGGCGACGCGGTAGCCGGATTGTGGGTCCGCGGGGGGCGCGTGACTGCCGGAAGCGGGAACCACATCAGTTCGTCCACTACGCAGATCCGAATCGAACCCGGCGCCGCGCTCGCAGCGTGGAACCTGAACACCTACGCCGGACCCGACCGCTTCACCCCCGGCGCATCACTCCGCGGGTGGCGCGCAGCCACTGGTCATGACACGGCCGGCAACGTGGTCGCTCGGATGCCCGATGAGATCGTCATCGCTCCGAACCGCTTCGACGATGACCGGGCGATGGTCACGATATGGAACGACACCGCCCGAGCTTCAGCGGTTGCGGTCGATCTGTCGACGATCCTCGAAGTGGGCGACCGCTTTTCGATCCTCGGAGGGCAGGACCTCGGGGGTCCGCCGGTCCTCGAGGGCGTCTATGCGGGCGGGCCAGTGTCGATTCCCATGACAGGCCGCACGGTAGGTGCCGCGGTCGGGGGGCCGACGCCGGACCCTTGGGGCATCGAGTTCGGCGTTTTCATCGTCCAGGGTTGAGCCATCGGAATCATCGATGGGTCAACTTCCGAACCGCCGCCGGAATCGCCAGACGCCTCGCCAGAACCCCGTGCCGTAGGCAAGGTGGAGCACCCACACAGCCACCACTGTCCGACCGACCGGAGCGGAGCGACGCACACCCTCACGAGCGGCGAGCGCAGCTGTTGAGGCGACATACCCACCCCACAGCAGTCCGGGGAGAACGGGACGCCGCATGGTGACACCGAACGCCGCCGACACAGCGAGGCCGGCGACGAGTGCACCGGGAGCCAGATGTCGCGGCGCAGCGAAGCCGCCGTGCTTCTGCGCGACCCGGACCTTGAAGAGGCCGTACTGGTGGTACTGGTGCCAAAGCGAACGAAGCGTGGCGCGACTGCGGTACTCGCTCGATATGGACGGATCGAACCACACGAGCCCACCGGACCGAAGGATCCGGAAGGTGAACTCGTCATCCTGGTTGCGAACGAGCTCCTCGTCGAAGCCACCCAGGCGTTCGAAGACGTCCAGCGGAAAGGCGCCGAACGGCACGGAGTCGACCCGGCCCGGCTCGGGCCGGCCAGTTCGGAACGCCACGTTGCCAACGCCCACAACCGAACTCTGGGCTGCGGCGATCGCCCGCCCAGTCGCAGTGTCCCCAACCGTCCGGACCACACCCCCCACGCAATCGGCACCCGTTGCCTGCAAGACCTCTACGACCCGCCGCAGGTAGCCCGGATCGAGCGAGCAGTGTCCATCGACTCGCACGAGGATCGATCCGGTGGCTGCGGCTATCGCAACGTTCATTGCACACGGCACGATGCGGCGCGGGTTCTGGAGCACCCGCAAGACGGGCAATACCCCCTCTTCGGAACGCCGCGCCGCCAGCGCCTCGAGACGCTCGGTCGTGCCGTCGTCGGAGTCCCCGTCGACAACGATGACCTCCCACCTGTCTGCGGGCCACTCCTGGACGAAGACCGACCGCAACGCATCCTCGATATGGTCGATCTCGTTGCGCACGGGAAGCACCACCGACAAGTACGGATGCTGCGTATCCGACCTGGGGCTCGCGAAACCCACGTCGGGGCCGCTGCCGGTCATCGTCGAGCCGCAGCGGAATACGCCATGGCGGACAGCACCGTTGCAGCATCCACTCCGGCATGGCCACTGAACGCCTCCCCGAAGGTGGCCTCGATGAACCGTACGCCAGCCTCATTGGTCTCGGCGGACCGCTCCATCGCGGCGTGAAGGTGCCGCCGGAGCTCGTCAGCATCGTGGGCTATCAGCGTTGCGCCCGACCGAGCCACCGGCTCGAAGTGATCGAAGTCGATGTGGCGCGACCAGCGCAGCGGCGGAGGAAGCGCCGCGCCAGGAGGGTCGAGCCACAGGTTGATGGCCTGCTTACCCAAGTAGAGCAGCTCCAGCGTGACCGTCGAGGCTGCGTTGATGCCGAAGGCGCAGTGATGCAGGAGGCTGGTGTAAATGCTCACGTCGTCGAAGGACGACGTGTAGTACCGCTCGTCCCACTCCATCGGAGCTACCACTGTGTTCGGCAGACCGGCATCGAGCATTCGCTGCATCTCTTCGCTGGTGCCCTTGACGTATGTGCGAACCACGAGTTGTGGCGCAGAAGGCCCCAACGAGGCGAGCGCGTCCGCCACGAACGCAACGGTCCGGTGCTCCTCCGGGAAATGGCGATCGACACCCGTCGTGTAGAGCACGAAAGGGCGCTCCGGATCGAAGCCGAGGCGCTGGCCGAGCACGCGCACGTCGAGCAGATGCTCTGGGCGAGCGAGGAAGTCGAACTGGGGCGACCCGACCACATGCACGTGCCGGGATTGCACATCGTGGTACATCTCGAGCAGATCCTCGCGCATCGTAGACGTCCAAACCAGAAACTCGTCATAGGGAGCGAAGATCCGACTTCGCGACGTCAGGTTGTCCCATGAGTAGATGAACGCCGACGTGTGAATCCCCTTCGCTCGCGCGACGCGTACGGGCAGGTCCCCCGCTGGTCCGTGCACGTGCATCGTGTTGAACACCAGATCCGGACGCACCTCGTCGAGCAGGGCATCGAAGGTCCGCGTCGCTCGGAATCGGTACGAGAGTCGGCGCTCCAGACCGGTCATGACTTCCAGCGTCCTGCGATGACCGAGCGTGCGCGCTGCCGCCTTGAGTGCGATCCATCGCAGCCGCTGGCGGATGCCCTCGGCCTCGGCGTCGCGCATCTCCCAGTTGTTCTGCGCAACCTGGCTCCAGATCCATCGGAAGTGCGCCGTGTGCGCAAGCATCCGATATCGACCGACGAACGGTCGTTCCGGGTGGGGGTCGAGCTGCTCGTAGCGCACATCGCCTCGAACCCGCGCCATCACCGCATCCTCTGCGACGATGGAGAGCAGCGTCACGTCCGCAGTCTCTGCGAGGTGGTTGATCGCCTCCGAGTACACGAAATTCCGCACACCCTCCCCACTGGGGATGATCACCAACACGCGAGGGCGGCTGCCCGCATCGCGCTCGCCCCTGCGCTGCTCGGAGCTCATCGAGCGCCCCCTTGCCGAGACGGCACGTCCGACGAGGCAACTCGTTCGATCGCCGGATGGGCACGCAGGCGAGATGCCAACAATCCATACGTCTCATCGAATCCGAACCTCTTGGCCGCGGCACGTGCTCGGACGCTCGCCGCCGCTCGTAGGTCCGGGTCGTGCAGCAGCGCTACGCAATGCATGGCCAACTCCTCGTCGGTGACACCCAGAAACACTCCGTCGTCCTGACCGAGCGACATCCCCCAGACCGCATCCGGGGTCGCCACGATCGGGGTCCCGCTCGAGAGGATCTCCACGAGACGACTACGAAACCCGTACTGACCCACAAAGGGGCAGATCATGGCGACTGCCGAACCGATCTCGGCGCCGACATCGTCCACATAGCCCGTGACCTGGACCCGATCGTCGGCTTCCAGCTCACGAACGCGCGCCCCAGGACCGTTGCCGACCACGCGCAGCTCGGTGTGGGGTGCGTGTTCCCAGACACCGGGCATTACTCCCCGGACCGTACGTAGGACTTCCCGCTCGCGTTGACGGCTCGTGATTGCACCGAAGTACGCCAAGTGCAGCGGGCTGGTCGGCTCGTACCTGTCTGGCCACTCCTCCAACGGGACACCCATCGGGACGTACCATGCGTCCAGACCAATTGCGTCTGCGATGATCTGCCCCTCCGCGTCGTTGATCGCTATCAAGAGATCGAACTGCCGCCAACCCTGCTCCTCGCGGGCCCGGTAGCGGCGCGTTGCACTCCTCACATATCGGTCGGGTACCCCGCAACGCTCGGCGAGATTGATCTCTCTCGAGCGCCACAACACGTCGTGGAGATCTACCGCCGTGAACATGCCCCGTGCCCGAAGCGCAGCTGCGGTCGCTGCGGCATGCCAGTACTGGAAGTAGACGACGTCGAAGCGTGCCAGATCCACCGCCGACGCAACCCGTTCGAGCGCGAACTCCCGCTGCAGCCGATAATTGGACCGCTTGAGACCCGTCGCCGCAGAGTACGCCAGCTCGACCCCGGCACGGAGGTACCGCTCGAGCCCCCACGGGAGGCGCCGATGTGGCGGCAAGACGATCACCTCGTCGCAGAGTTGAGAGACCTGCTCGAGCACTGCGGGGTCCGCCAAAGCCGAGTCGAGGCAGAGGGTCACCTCGAAGTGCTGTCGCAACGCAAGCAGGCTGTAATACACGCGCTGTCGCTGCCCACTCGTTCGTGGCAGCGGCGGCACATGGCTCAGCATCAACAAGGCCGGCTTTGTCGGCAAAGGCCCTCCTTTATCGATCCGCCGGGGTCAGGCGTCCATGGGCGTCGGGGAGCAGTGCCTCGCCGCCGCGGCCGGCACAACCCACGATAGGTGCTTGCCCATCGGTACCGTCCGGCTGGTCATAAGTCGCGCCCGCGCACACGATCGGGAGTTGGTGCAACCGGTACGCTCGCCATCGTGAAACTCGTCGTGATGTCCTCCAAGCCTGTCTGGGCGGAGCCGGCGAGTCCCACCGGCTTCGCATCCGATGGCGGTTTTCCCATGCAGATGCGGGCCCTGTCGAACCTGTTCGACCACACCACGGTCTTGGCGCTTCCAGCTGCGGACGTCGGTAAGGGAACGCACATTCAAGGCCACGCGCTCGAAGTCGCCACACTGCCGCGCCTTCGGGGCACGGGATTACGGCGCAAGCTCGCGCTCCTTCCCTGGCTCGCCCGCTCGGCGCCCATGCTCGTGGTTGCAGCCCGTCGAGCCGATGCCATCCACGCGCCTATCCCCGGTGACGTCGGGACCATCGGCATCGTGTTGGCGGAGATCATGCGCAGGCCGGTCCTTGTTCGACACTGCGGAAACTGGCGCGTGCAGCGCACGACTGCGGAGCGGCTCTGGCACTGGTACATGGAGCGTGTCGCAGGAGGACGCAGGGTCATGCTGGCCACCGGTGGCGGCACGGACGCCCCTTCCGCCCACAATCCCAATGTTCAGTGGATCTTCTCGAGCTCGCTCACCGCGGCCGAACTCGAGCGCCTCGACCGGCCACGCACCGGGCCGAATAGCACGCTTCGACTGATCACCGTCGGCCGCCAGGAACCGTACAAGCGCACAGACCAGGTGATCGCCACGCTCGCAGAACTCGTCGCGCGCGGCCATGACTGCCGGCTGGATGTCGTCGGTGACGGCAGCGAACTCGAACGTCTGCGAGACATGGCCGATCAGCTGGGGTTGCTCGCGCGCGTCGAATTCCACGGAGCACTCGAATGGACCGATGTGCTCGATCTGCTCAGCGCCGCTGACGTGTTCGTCTTCCCGACCATGGGGGAGGGATTCCCGAAGGCAGTCGGGGAGGCACTGGCGGCTGGGCTACCGGTCATCACAACACCCGTTTCGGTACTCCCACAGATCGTCGAGGGTGCCGGCGTCCTCGTCGACGATGTCGAACCCACAACGCTCGCCGACGCCGTCGAGGCGGTCCTACCCTCCGACGTATACCGACGCCTGTCCGAGTGCGCACGCCGCTCGGGACGATCCTTCACACTCGACGGCTGGGAAACCCGACTCGGCGAGATCCTCACCGACGCATGGGGCCCTCTACGTCGTGATCAGCCGAAGCCGAACTGACGTCCTACCAGGTCGACGCTCCGTAGATGGCGCGTTAGGGTTCGAACGTCCGGCGGAAGACTCGAGGAGCGATGGGCGACATTCGTACGATCGCAATCATCCCTGCGCGGGGTGGATCCAAGGGGATCCCCCGCAAGAACCTACTGCCGTTCGCAGGGCTCCCGCTCCTCGCTCACTCGATCGAGCATGCGCGAGCAGCCCAGCAGGTCGATCTCGTCGTTGTGACCACCGACGACGACGAGATCGCCGCGGTTGCGGAACGCCACGAGGCCACCGTCGTCCGGCGACCCTCCGCGATCGCCGGCGACGAAGCAACCTCGGAGTCGGCCCTGCTCCATGCGCTCGACGTGGTCGAGTCCGACCTCGATGTCGAGGTCGGACTCGTGGTCTTCCTTCAGGCCACCTCGCCGATGCGGCCACCTGACGTGATCGACCGCGCGGTCGGGCTCGTGAGGGACGGCACCTACGATTCGGTCCTGACCGCCAGTGCCCAGCACAGCTTCACCTGGGAGGCGACGGCCGAAGGCGCCCGATCACTCACCTACGACCACCGGCAACGGCCCCGCCGCCAGGATCTCCCAGCCGCTCGCTGGGAGGAGAACGGTTCCGTCTACGTCACCACCGCAGCAGGCCTCCGGCGGTCGGGGAACCGTCTGTCCGGCAGAATCGGCATCGTCGAGATGCACCCGCTCGACTCATTCCAGATCGACGAGCCCGGCGACGTCGAGTTGCTCGAGTCGATACACCGGCTGCGTGTTGATCAGCTCGAGAGCACCGTTCGGCCTCGGCTCCTCGCCGACATCGCACTGCTCGTGCTCGACTTCGACGGCGTGCTCACCGACAACATGGTCGTGGTCAGCGAAGACGGGCTCGAGTCCGTGCGCTGCAACCGCTCCGACGGCTGGGGAATCGCCCGACTCCGCGAGGCAGGCGTCGAGGTCGTCATCATGTCGACCGAGAAAAACGCCGTGGTGGAAGCTCGCGCCCGCAAGCTCTCGGTCGAGGCATTCTCAGCGATCGATGACAAGGCAGCGGCACTGCAGCGACTTATCGAGCGCGAGGGCATCAACGCCGGCGGCGTCGCCTTCGTGGGCAATGACGTGAACGACCTCCCCGCAATGGCCGTGGCGGGGCTGGCCATCGCTGTCGCCGATGCGGTTCCCGACGTCCGCCGAGCCGCCCACTTTGTCACCGAACAAGCAGGTGGCCAGGGCGCGGTGCGAGAGGTCTGCGATCTCCTGATCGCGGCGCGCCGATCGGGACCATAGGAACGTACCAGACGACGAATCCGAACGGAGTGAACCAAGATGGCAGTTTACGCATCAACCGGCACCGCAACACAAGCGGACGCCGAGCCCGCCAATCCTCTCCGAGCCTGGTTCGATGCCCATGAAGGGCGCGAGCTCAACAAGTGGCTCCACTACCTCGACGTCTATCACCGCCACTTCAGCCGGTTTCGCGGCACCGACGTACACATCGTGGAGATCGGCGTCGCCAACGGTGGATCGCTCCAGATGTGGAAGGACTACTTCGGGCCCGACGCCCACATCCACGGCGTCGACATCCACGAAAGCCTTCGGGCGTTCGAGGATGAGCAGGTGTCGATCTTCATCGGCGACCAGGCCGACCGAGACTGCCTTCGAGAGCTGGCAGGTGCAGTCCCACGCATCGACATCCTCCTCGACGATGGCGGCCACACGATGCAACAACAGATCGTGACCTTCGAGGAGCTGTACCCCCGCATCCAGCCCTCCGGAATCTATGCATGCGAGGACACCCACACGTCGTACTGGCGAAAGTACGGGGGCGGCTACCACCGTCCGAGCAGCTTCGTCGAGTATTCGAAGAACTGGATCGACAAGCTGCATGCGTGGCACACAGCAGAAGATCGTCCACCGCGAATGACCGACCTCACTCGATCAACATCGAGCATCCACTGGTACGACAGCATCGTGGTCCTCGAGAAGTCACCGATGACAGCTTCCGTAGCGGTTCGTCGCGGCGTCCCGCCGGATGCACCGGCCTCCGGGGCTCAGCGGCAAAGGGGCACCGTCGAACGGCTGCGCGCACGACTGGCCTCGACAGTCGGCACGGTCGGCGACTTGACACGCGAACGCCTCGATCCACGATGCGTCGACCGTTCATGAGCTCTCGGTCGATGCGCACCCGAGCCGGTCACCGATAGCCGACCTCGGCCATGGCGGGCCGCAGAAACTCGAAGCAACGTTCCCCGCGCTGCCTCCACCGACCGATAGACTCGGAACGCATCGGGATCCTCGCCAAAGGAATCCCCAAAGAAGGCCTCCAACCGCAGTAGCGTCTCCTCCTGGTTGTTCACGAAGTCCTCGAAACGGACGAGAATCGATCGCTCCGGCGGGGGGACCGCCGCCACGATGTCGTAATGGTACTTCCACGAGATGGCACGGCGAAGCAGGACATCCTCCGTCGATGGATAGCGGATTCCGAAGGTTCCTAGGTCATCGGTCACATGTGCACCGAGAATGCAATCGCGAGGATCTCGCACCAAGAAGATGTAGTGCATGTCCGGAAAGAGGCGGCGTATCCACGGGTATGCCAGCGTCGTCTCCGGAAGCTTCCAACCCACCAGTGCGTCCGGTCGGCTGTGTCGATGATCCACCACGCTGCGGAGATAGGTCGCCGTGTGGTCCTTGAACGACTTCGGGATAGGCATCTCTATAGCCCTGCCGAAAGACCACGAAACGCCTTCGACATGGTCCACACCCTGGGCTACAACACGACATGCGTCGTAGAACGCTGCTGCCGGAACCAGATCTCCCGATGGGTTCAGAGTGGCACCCATGTACACACCGCTCGCAAAGAGCGTGTGCGCAATCGATCGGGTGCCCGAATGGCCTCGACCGATGATCGTCACCAGCTGGCCGCTTCCGAGCTCCGCGAGCGCAGCTGTGCTATCGCGGTCGTCAACCCTCCTAGCCCTGATTGGTCATAGCCGGTAGGTGGGTGGGCTTGGGTGGTCGCTGTGGGTGGTCGTTCCGGCTCCAGAGGTGATCGGGTTGTGTCGGGGCGCGTCGAAGCAGGGACGGTAGGGCTCGGACGCGTGTTGGTGGCCGGGGCAGGTGGTGGGGTGCGTGGCCAGCGCTGGCCGGTCAGGGGACGGCGAATGCTTGGCGGATGCGGTGGTAGGCGTTGGCGATGTCGGTGCTCCAGGGCCAGTGGCGGTCGAGGTGCAGGGTGAGGCGGCGGCCGCGGGTGGCGTGTTGGGCGGCGACGTGCAGGATCCGTTGGCGGAACGTTGCTGGTTCGGCCTTGGCCAGGTCACCGCCGGGATCGAAGCCGATGAGCTGGGTCCAGGAGATGAGGGTGAGCGCGAGGAGCGAGGTGTTGAGCCAGGCTTCGTTGGCGGGGGCGTCCCAGGCGGGTTGGCGGGCGGCTCCGCAGGTTTTCCAGCAGCGGATCCGGTCCTCGACTCGGGCGTGTTGACGGTGCCGGAGCTCGAGGTCGGCGACGTCGCCGTTGGTGGTGTTGGTCAACATGAGGGTGTGGCGCAGGCCATGGATCTGGTCGAACAGCGACAAGGTGGCGCCGTCGTGGGGTTCTTCACGGCGACAGATCAACCGGGCCCCAGCGGGCCAGCCATCAAGACCTGTGAAGCCGGCGAGCTCGACGACCTGCGCGCCCCGCCTCGGTGTGCGGTCGGTGTTGACCGCTGGGATCCACGACTCGTCAGGGACTGCTTCGATGCGTTCGCGCAGCCCGGCGTTCATGGAGAACCCGACCGAGAACTCGATGTTGCGGGCCACGAGGTCGGCGAGGAACTCTTTGGTCGCCCCAGCGCCGTCGCTGCGAACCAGCAACGGATGGGTCACCAGGGCCGGGTCATCGCCAGGGTGATGCCCGCTCCGATAGGCGCCCGGGAGCTGATCGATGGAGCGCATGATCACGTCGCAGTGATCGACCGCCGTGTTCGATCCCGCGTTACCGGCCCGAAAGATCATCGCCAACGGTTCACGGGTCTCGTCGAGCCACG
>CAZWJZ010000168.1:0-9929 GCA_964634665.1 uncultured bacterium
TGCTAGGATTTCCCTTGATACTTGCCTTCATCTTTTGTCCCCGTAGAAAGATGCAGCCATAATCACAGTATAACTTGCATTTTCTAGCTATTTGACTGCATCAATCTTAAATTCCACTGAGTATTTTCGTTTCTCTAGCTCCTTTTCAATTTGGACTCCTTTTAAGCATTTTTCTCTATGTTAAGAGTTCACTACAAGCAATCAGGGCAACATTCGTCTTTGTTCTACTGTTGTTTCTAGGTTTTATAAGCCCATTTAATATTTTCAGAACTATCACTTTCTACAAAGACTAAACTTCTCTTGGTCGTTATCTTATTGACATTTATATAGCTTACGTTGTGAAGCCTTTTTCGGTTTTGGGATTAGTAATTGCATGTCTTTATTTCCTTAAATCCCATGACAATGTTTAGCTATTGATTTCTGCCCAAACTTTACCAGATGGATAAAGATGATTCTCTATTGAACTTGACTTCATAGTGATGCTGTATCCAGCTTTTTGAGGAGGGATGTAATGACCATGTTTGATAACAACAGGATCATAAAAGTGTTCATGGAGATGGTCTACATACTCGAGTACCGTATTATCAAGGGATGGGCTAACACAAATATAGTTAAAAAAAGCTAAGTGCTGTACATACTCACAAAGTCCAACCCCGCCTGCATGAGGACAAACGGGTACCCCATATTTAGCAGCCATGAGTAGCACTGCCAAGATTTCGTTAACTCCACCAATGCGGCAACTATCAATTTGACAGAACTGAATGGCGTTGGCTTGTAGAAATTGCTTGAACATCACCCTGTTTTGGCAGGTTTCACCTGTGGCTACACCAATAGGGAAAAGCGCTTTAGAAATAGCTAAATGCCCTAAAATATCATCTGGGCTGGTGGGTTCCTCAATCCACCACGGCTGATAAACAGCTAGTTCTTTCATCCAATCAATAGCTTGTTGCACATCCCAGACTTGATTGGCATCCATCATTAGCTTGCGGTTATAGCCTATTTCTTCACGGATGATGGCAGAACGACGCTTATCATCTTCAAGGTCGCGACCTACTTTTATTTTGATATGACTCCAGCCTTCAGCCACGGCTTCTTTACAAAGTAACCGAATTTTATCGTCACTATAACCAAGCCAATCTGCGGATGTTGTATAGGCAGGAAAGCCAGTTGAAAGCATCTCTAGCTCTCATGCACCTTTTGTGGGTTCATTTTGTTTAAGGATGTTAAGTGCTTCTTCTGGGGTTAGAGCATCTGTTAAATATCTAAAGTCAATACAACGAATGATTTCTTCGGGTGTCATATCAACAAGAAGTTTCCATACGGGTTTCTCTTCAACCTTCGCCCATAAGTCCCAAATAGCATTTACAAGGGCACCTGTTGCTAGATGAATCACACCTTTTTCTGGTCCAACCCAGCGCAACTGACTATCACTTGTAATCATACGCCAAAATGCTCCCATGTCACTTGTGAACGACTCAAGTGTTTTTCCTATAAGTAAGTAACTTAAGGCTTCCATGGCTGCAACACAAAGCTCATTGCCTCGACCAATCGTAAAGGTCAGGCCATGTCCTTCTAGACCCTCAACATTTGTTTTTAAAATGACCTAAGACGCGGAGTAATCGGGGTCAGGGTTCATGGCATCTGAACCATCTAGATTCTGAGATGTTGGAAAACGGATATCTTTAGTTATTACATCAATAATCGTAGTCATGTTTACTCCTCATACTTATCCTTTAACTGCGTCAAAAGTTAAACCCTTAACCAAATGGCGTTGTACTAGGACCACAAAAACAATGGCAGGAGTCATCATGAAGACACTCATGGTACACCTACCACGCCAGTCCACCGTGAATTGCTCGGCAAATGTGAACAATCCTGAGAGCAAGGTTCGGGCCTCAATGCTACCTATCATGATGCTGGTAAGCTGCAGGTGCTGTAAGCAATTTTGTGGGTTTACGCATACTTTTTTAACTCCCAAAAGGTATGAAAAAATTTAGACCTTGTATTTCTAGATAATTTACATTCGGTGATTATTCTGAAAACTTAAACCAAGCAGCATCCTTTCTGAAACATTAAACAGTTTCGGTATACTACTTTCTCTAAATATCTAAAGCGTAAAACGAAATAGCGGTTTTACACCAAATGGCATTTTTCTGGTCTTGGTTTAAGTGGGAAATAGCTTTTTCAGTTTCCACTTTTACTTTCATATAATCTCCAGCAAGAATAGCTACTGGCCAATCGCTGCCAAACATGAGCCTGTTTGCACCAAAGTGCTCAACTACAAAATCAATATAGGGTCTTAAATCATCTGCACTCCAGTTTTCCCAATCAGCTGCTGTATTTAGACCTGAAAGTTTGCCGTAAATGTTAGGATGCTGAGAGCATTCTTTCATCAAATCTGCCCAGTCACCCCACGCTTTATTTTTAATAGGTGGCTTAGAAAGATGATCAATCACAATTTTTAAATTAGGCACTTTCTCAGCAATAATGGGAATATTCACTAGATGCTCGTGCGATACAGGAACCGCGTCAAAGGTTAAATTGCGTTCAGCAAGTAAACCAAGCCCCTCTAAAACTAAGTTTTGTTGCAACCACATTGGGTCTTGCTCTTCATGAATCAAGTGGCGCATCCCGCAAAACTTAGGGTGTTTTTTGTAACGGTCCAGCATAGGACCAGCTTCACGTGGATTCCCAAGTGGAACCCAGCCCACGACTCCAGCAATCCAGTCAAACTCATCTGCTTTGCGAAGCATATAATTTGTGTCATCATAAGAATTAGCTGCCTGCACAACCACTGTTTTAGTAACACCTGCGGTCTTTAGTTGAGGCTCTAACTCTCGTGGTTCGAAGGTTCTATAAATAGGGCCGTATTCTGGCACAAGCCAAGAGTATTCAATAAGATCGAGATTCCAAAAGTGTTGGTGTGTATCAATAATCATTTCTCTCCTCCTTTCATAACTTGGTCATTTCTTTTCCACCTGATCTTGCCATTGTTCAGGGTACCGGTACTTCACAGTTTGTAGATGCTCGCAGTAAAGAACCAGTTCACCTGGGTGTTTAAAAACCTCGTAACTGACTTTCACAAGACCCATCTCTTTGTATTTGGGACGTTTTTCTAGGTGTGTGCGCATTGTGTAAATAGTGTCACCAATGAAGACAGGTTTAATGAAGCGGAGTTTGTCGTAACCATAACTAAAGGTATTAACATTGTTGTGTGCCATGAGCCCAAGACCCACACTAAAAACCATAGCCCCAGCCACTAAGCGCTTGTCAAAAATACCTTCTGCTTCCGTAAAAACTTGATCAGATACATAGGGGTGCATGTCTAAAACGAGGGCATTAAAAAGCTGGCATTCACCCTCACCTAGGGTTCGGCTGATTGAGCGAGCTTTTGCGCCCACTTCAAAATCTTCGTATAGCCAGGTTTCTTGATTCCAGATTGGGACTTCTTTGTGCTTACTGGCATCAGGGTTTGGGTTTTTCACGCTTTCAGCTCCAATTCTGCCAAGATGCTGGCGTTATCCTCACCAATTTTGGGTGCAGCCTTATTAGAAAAAAGAATCTCTCTATCTACTCTAATTGGGCAACGAAGGGTTTCAAGCTTTGCGCCACTAGGCAAATCAACCGTTTGCACCATTTGTAGGGCTTTAAAACCATCATGTTCAAAAAGTCTGTCCCATGTGTATACTTCTGCGCACCAGTAATCGGCTGGCTCGAGCTTAGAAAGCCAGTAAGCTGCTGTTTGTGTTTTTAGGTGGATTTTTAATTGTGCTTTGATGTCATCACGCTTGCTAAACCATGTTTTAGGATCAGAATACGCACTTAAATCTAAACTTAATAAATCACCCAATTTTTCTAAGTCACCCATTGCTAAAGATAAAAAGCCTTCCTGCGTTTCGTAAATGCCATATGGAGCGCCAAGGTAGGCATGAGCATTATTGATTTTGCTCCGCTCAGGTAATCGCCCACCATCATTTAGATAAGTTGTAATCACTTCAAACTGGTAATCTAAAATAGATTCCATGAGGCTGACTTCAATTAATGCGCCTTTGCCTGAAATGCCACGACGTACTAAACCGGCAAGAATGCCTTGTGCCAAATGTGCACCCGCAAACATATCGGCAATTGCTAAACCCATGGGTACTGGCCCTTGATCAGCATTACCACTTAACCATGCAAGACCCGAGTAGGACTGAGCTAATAAATCTTGTCCTGGCTTGTCGCGCCAAGGACCCTCTTGCCCGTAACCCGAAACAGTTCCATAAACCAACTTAGGATTAAGTGCTTTTGCATCTTCAAAGCTAAGTCCAATACGCTCCATAACGCCTGGTCGAAAATTATGAATAAGCACATCAGCTTTTGCTATCAATTTTTTAACGGTAGATAAATCATCCGAATCTTTTAAGTTAGCAGCAAAACTTTCTTTATTACGATTAATTGAATGAAATAAAGTGCTATCTCCCTCGAGTTCCAAGTTGGAGATATAAAGTTGCCGACAAAGATCACCACCTTCAGGACGCTCGATCTTAATTACTCGGGCACCCAAATCTGCCAAGCGTAACGCAGCTGAAGGTGCAGCAAGGAATTGACTAAAGTCAAGAACAAGCAGTCCGTCTAAAGGTCTCATAAGAACGTTGCCTTGTGAATAAATAGCTTCATTAATACCGGTTACCCCTCATAAAAAAATACTTCCTCCATATCCGCCCACCATTCCCCTTCAGCTCGAGTTTCCAATGGGGCTTGCAATGGCTTACAAATATCCCACCACTTTTGAGTCATTGGGTCAGCTGCCATTTTGCTCATATCGCCTTCAAAGTCGTTTCCAACGTATTCAAAGTGACTAAAAAGATAGTGTTTGCCGTCGTCAAGTTTGCGGTGATAAATCGAGTAGTTTCTTATCTTGCACTCTGAAATCTTTTTTAAAACGTCAGGCCAGACATCTGCGTGAAGCCTTTTGTACTCAGCTAGGTCTTCTTCTTTTACCCCAATAACACTACCGTACCGTTGCGTTGTCATATTAAGTCCCTTTCTTACAAAATCTCTAACGTGCAATTCTCTATAAAATCCCAGTCAAGCTCAATCCCTAAACCTGGTTCTTGAGGCAAGTGAGCATGACCCTCTTCTATACGAATAGGCTCTTTTAAGCCAAAATCAAAGTAGTCTGTTGGGAGCAAAATCTCAAAAAATTCGCAATTCTTAATTGCAGCGCAGCAGTGCAGATTTACAAGCTCGAGCGGATGTAGTATTGCCGTGTGAATCTCGCAATTCATGCCGAAGGATTCTGCTAAATGTGCTGTTTTCATGACTGCCGTTATGCCACCCTTCCAGCTCACATCGCTTCGCACAATATCTACTGCGTGAGAGGCAATACACTCAGCTGCGCTGTAGTGACTACCTACAATTACTTCTGCACCAATAATAGGGATGTCAAGCGCTTCAGTTAATTTGCGAAGACTATAAAGATCAACATCATAAACAGGCTCTTCAAACCAGTAGTAATTGAGTTTTTCAAGCTCACGCCCCATCTTCAAGGCCGAACGGTAATCGTGTGAGGCAACAGGATCAGCCATTAACGTAAAGTCAGCCCCCACAGCTTCTCGGCATAGGCGGTAGGCTTCAAGGTCAAGATTAAATGTTCCAGGTGGGTGTAGCTTATAGCCAGCCCAACCCTTGTCTTTCACCTCAAGTGCCTGCTTAGCGTAATTTTCGGGTCTATCCATAACCAAAGAACTTGCATAAATCGGAACTTTGTCACGGTAGGCACCAAGGTACTTATAAAGGGGTTGTTCTGCCGCTTGTGCAGCTAGCAACCACATGCTAATATCAAAAGGGCCATAGCTATAAATCGGCACATGATTCCACCAGCGATCCGCCATACGGAAGTCATGCCAATGCTTCTCACGATAAAGTGCGTTCTTACCCAAAAAGAATGGTTTTAAAGCATCTGCAGCATTACGTCCTGTAGCTCGGGCACTTGTTGCAGCAAAACCAAATGAAGAGGTCTCTTGTCCATCATTTGTTTTCATGGTGATGACTAAGAACTCCATTTCTTTGATTGTAGAAAAACGCATTTCAGTTGCCGCAAATTCAGGAGTACTCGAGCGGCAAACGCGGATTTCAATGTCTGAAATGATCATAAGTAGCTTGCTAACGGAATGTATTGCGATGTGAGGGAGTGCAACTTAGACCTAGCATCTTGACTTCTAAGGTTCACGTCAAAACTTTCCAAATTGCAAATAGGCTTCTTGTGGGTCAACACCATTTAAAATGGCTTTGCGAATCAGGCTCTCTGTTTTTAATACCTCTTCTGTCTTAGTAATAACCTCTTCAGTTATTTCAGTTGGAATTATGACAATACCGTCACGGTCTGCAATAACATAGTCGCCAGTTGAAATAGTTACTTCTCCGATGGTGATGGGTTCACCAAATCGGTCAGCCAGCCAGCGACCAACAACATCTACAGGGGTAAAGAAACTACAGAATGTTTTGAAGCCAAGTTTTGTTATGAAGTCACTATCTCTGCAACCGCCATCAACAATGTAGCCACGGACCCCTCGGTATTGTAGGGTTTCAGCAGAAAGTTCACCCATAAGGGCCATTTTGGGTTGACAAATAACTACGCTATCTGAAGGGGCTCGAGAAAGTAAACCTGTCCAAGAAAGAAGCGTTGCGTGAGTACTCTGGGTTTGGTCAACAAAGCCACTCACTGTGTAGACAGGACCTGCTAATTTATAATCATTCTCGAGAGGTCTTATCTCATGGGGTAAGACTTGATTTGGAAAACCCATGGCTCTAAGCACATCGTATACTGCGCCGCTATAGCATTTCTCAAGGCGTTTTTCTAAATCATCTGACATGAGCGGCCTCGATAGAATCAAAGCCTTTTAACGAAAGTTCGTAAAATTTTTGTAATTCAGCAAGGGTTTCTTTTAGCTTAATTTTGCCTTGTAAAAATTCATGCACTACAATTGCGCCTTCATCTTGGAAATAAAGGTACCCATCATAACGTGGACGCAGGTAGGCTTTATCGTGGGTCTGAAGTGCGTCTTTAAAAAAGTTGTTAGTTAAGACATTGGCTGTGGAATCTAGCCAAGCACCACGGTGACCTGGTTGACCACCATTTTCTACATAAATTGTTTTTTGGATAAGAGCACTATTTACATACTTGGCATAATCAGTTGCAACTTCTTTATGTTGGCAAGAGGCTGAAACTGCAATGCCTGTCCCTCCCAATGTTGTGCGTCCTGGATTAATTCCATCTACCGATACAACATCAGTGACTTTTAGGCGTTCTTTTGAATAAGCTCTGCGCCCATAGTTACTATACGAATAGGCAAAAGGGCAATAAACATAATCATTTGTTAAAGTAAGAGCATCGTAAGTTTTTATTGGATTTCTTGCTTTACATTCTTCAGAGCAGCTATCAACTAAGCGTTTAAGTTGTTCCAAAGCCCACATGCCGTCTTCTTCATTAACGAGATTTTCTCCTTCAAAAAGGGATTTGTTTCTACTCACAACAAGAAAGTAAAAGTTCATAAGGCTATCAATTGGGACAGCAGGAACAATTACTTTGCCAGATTTGGCTAGCTCGAGTAGGTCCTCCCAAGTGCGGGGTATAGACATGCCGTGCTTATCAAGTAAATCAGGACGATAGCTAGCAATAGGTGTAGCAGCGTCCGTTGCTAAAGCCCATTGGTGTCCATCATATTTGTAACTTCCATGCGAATGCCCAACACTATTATCTGCCTGATCTTGTAAAAACTCAGTAGGTAAATACGCGTCTAAAGGGGTTAAGATTGGATGACTTGCTGCGTAGCCTACAAAAGGATGGTCAATAATCAAAAGATCATAGTAATCAACCAGTTTTTGTAAAGGAAAATCACCAAAATCTTTTAAAGAACGCTTTGACCACGAAATTTCAATGCCGTGTTCTTCCCAGTAGCGTTGAGCGGTAGCAACCAAGGGTAAAAAACCACGTGAATGATCCCAAGTTATACCTTTGAGGGTAACTGTCATAGCCAAACTCCCTAGAACAACACTGGAATTCCGCCCGCATCACTCGAGTGATGGGCAGCTTCTACAAGTGTCATTGTTTTGAATGCGTCATCTACATTGCTTGTTAAGTTGTCTTCAGAGCCTTCGACAAAACGCATTAGGCTCGCCATTGAACCTATGAATGCTTCGGGAAACCAGGTTCCATTGATTATTTGGTTTTGCCATTTGGGATCTTTTCCTTCTTCTAAAATGCAATGTTCAAAGCTGTCAGGTTTGCCTTCAGGATAATTGAGTAAAAGTCCAATGGTGGCTTTTATAGCTCCTTTTGTGCCTTCCCAAGCAATATAGCTTTCTTGTTGTTTTAAACCATAAGCATGACCATGATTTGTTGTTATGTTGGCACGTAAGTGATTGCCGTAATCCATAATGATATTGCTGCGTGTTGAGGCAAGTTTTTTAGATGTTGGGCTTGCAACTGTTTTGGCATATATGCTTATGGGTTCCCCCAAGAAGGCACGGATGATGTCTATATAGTGAATACTATGATAAAGGATTTCAACCCGAGTTAATTTTTCAAAAAAGCTCCATAGGTGCCATGGTGTGTTGACTTTGATGCGGATTTCCATGTCATGCACTTCACCAATTAAGCCTTGCTCAATCATGCTTTGTGCTGCTAAGACATACGGTGCGAAGCGCATTTGAAAGTTGACAGCTGCAGTAAAGTGTTTTTGATGGCATAGGTCGCGAATTTTTTTGGCGCATTTGAAAGTGTCGCCTAGAGGTTTTTGTATTAGGACATTTGCACCATCGGGTAACTTGGGTAAAATGTTTAAGATCTTGGCGGCAGGTACAGCAACATCAAAAATAACCTCTTCAGGAGATTGCTGGCTTGCTTCCGTCAGTGTTTTATAAACCTTTTTAATGCCGAACTTTTTGGCTGTAGCTTTAGCTTGCTCCTCATTAATGTCAAAAATACCAAGAATCTCAAAACCTGCCATTTGGTAAGCAGGTTGATGGGCATCATTCACAATGCCACCTGCACCAATACTAATGATAGGTTTTGGCTGCTTTGGCAATAAAACTGCCTGATTAATCTTGAGAGACGCCAATGTACTACCTCCGGTCAGTCAAGTTTTGTATATTTATTTTTCTCTTGCAAAATACTATTTCATATGTAAAAGTGTATGTCAAGGTGTTTAATCAGAAAGGTATCGCTTATTTGGTCTTAATCAAGCCAAAGGCTAAATACCTCGTAACGTAACGGAGATTTAATGTCAGAAAGTTTTAGCGATGACAAACCCAAATATCATGTTCCAGCTTTAGAAAAAGGTTTGGATATTTTAGAATTTTTATCAGCAGCAAGTATTCCCCAAACGCAAGCTGAAATTGCAAGAGCTCTAGACCGTAACACCAGTGAGATTTTTAGAATGTTGGACTGCCTAGATAGTCGGGGTTACTTGATTCGAGACCAACACTCAAACAGGTACTCTCTTTCTTTGCGGCTTTACGAAATGGCGCACACTCACTCTCCCGTTGATCAGCTTTTATTAGCTGCCAGAGAACCCATGCGTTATATTGCCGAAAGCATACGGGAGTCTGTTCATTTAAGCATTCTACGAGGTAACGAAATACTGATTTTAGCGCAAGAAGAAAGCCCTGAACCCATTCGCATATCTTTGGGAGTAGGCACCAAACAAGCTATCTTAAGAACCGCTTCGGGTCGCTTACTCATTTCACAGTGGGAAGAAGAAAAACAGCAAGCTTACTTGCAAAACAACAGTGCTTTCCAAAAAATGACCCAGTTTGAGCAAGAAACACTAATTAAAGAGTTAGCAAAAGCCAAAGTAGATGCTTACTTGATTTCGGATAGTAAATATACCCTTGGGGTTAAAGACATAACGGTTTTTATAGGCAACCCAAGGCTCGAGCTTATG
>CAZWJZ010000169.1:0-9892 GCA_964634665.1 uncultured bacterium
TTGCGCCTTTTCATGATATTGGCATGCTTTATGTACCAGAAAGCATTCTTTCAAGCTCCAAGTTTTTAGGCGTAGATGAAAAGGCCATTATAAGAACGCATGTCCCATTGGGTTTGGCAATTTTGCATGGGGGGAACACCAGCCATATTCGCACGACAAAAATAATCATAGAAACTCACCATGAACGTTGGGATGGTAGCGGCTATCCTTACAAACTTGAAGGCATCAGGATACCCAAAGTGGGGCAAGTTGTTGCCATAGCGGATGTTTACACAGCCCTTACCAATGATCGACCGTATAGAAAAGCGCTAAGTTCAGAAGCTGCCAAACAATTCATTTTAGAACAGAGTGGTAAAGAGTTTGACCCAACGGTTGTAGCTGCCTTCGACAAAGTCATGCAGCTTAGCGAAGAATCACCCCAAGATGAAGCTATATTGCAAGGCAAGCTAAATCTGTTAGGTCTATACGACTTGCTTAATTCATTTATACAAAATCAAGTAACTGGCAAACTAAGAATTTATTCCCAAGATATCGAAGGTTTAATTTTGCTAAACAACGGAAAACTCATTCATGCCAGAATTAACCAAGTTGTTGGTGAAGAGGCCATGGTGACGCTGCTTAAGGTAAGCCAAGAGGCAGATGCAAGTTTTAGGCTAGAACCTTGGAAAGAAGACATGATTGAGGAGTTTATATCGATAGAAACCCCAACCACACCTCTTCTTTTAAGTACTGCGGTAAAGTTAGATCACCTAAACAAATAAGCTAGGCTTCTTAGCTGACATATATTCAAGCTTGCGGTCTGTCAGCAGAACGAACTATGGAGAGCGAGAAAGGATAAACCAATTCAGTATTTTACAAACTTTTTATGGAGTAACTGAACTGTGATTAGCTATACAAACGAATTATGCCACCCTTGCATAAAACAAAGATGGCACTTCGAAATAGCTTAAGAGAGGCTAGTTTTAGTCAGAAGCTTCTAAAAAAACTGATTTGCTAGGCTTGATACCCAAGGCTAATACAGCTTCACGAATTGCCTTAGTACCATAGTTAAACTCTTCATGCTGCGCATCAGGATCACCATGAGGCACAATCACATCTTGAATACCAAGGCAGTTAACAGGTAATTGCAAATCATGCTTAGCTAAAGACTCGAGCACAGCAGAGCCGAGTCCTCCAACTACTGTGTGATCTTCTACGGTTATGAGTGCTTTATTGGTTTTCGCTAAGCTTAACAGCATGTTTTCATCGAGTGGTTTTATGAATCTGGCATTAATGACACCCACATCATCAAATTCTTCAGCCACTTCAAGCGCGTATTTAAGTGTAGGGCCAAGGGCAAGTATCTGCACGCCTGTAGCAGACTTTAAAACATCCCATGTTCCCCACTCAATATCGGGCCACTCATTTAAGCTTTCCTTCTCTGCTTTCTGCACACTACCACGAGGCCACCTGATAGCTTTAGGTCCACTAAGCTCGAGTGCTTTTTTAAGCATGGCCTGCATTTCATTGGCGTCTTTTGGCATGGCGACACTCATGTTTGGTAGTGCTCTTAGGTATGAGATATCGTAGATACCTTGGTGCGTTGCGCCGTCACCACCCACTAAGCCAGCACGGTCTATAGCAAAAATGACATCTAGGTTTTCTAGGCATACATCATGAATGACTTGGTCAAACCCACGTTGTAAAAAGGTACTATATATAGCAACAATAGGCTTTTCGCCTTGTAGCGCTAAGCCAGCTGCGACGGTTACGGCTACATCTTCTGCAATACCAACATCTATGTAGCGTTCTCTGCGTTGCTCACGAAAGTCTGTGAGACCGCTGCCGATTCGCATGGCAGGTGTGATTGCCCAAACTCGGTCATCTGCCTTTGAAAGCGTTATTGCGGCTTCACCAAATGCACTTGACCAATCATAGCTGCTTTTGGGTGCAACAGGCTTATCTAGGTCAAACTTTTTGGCTCCATGCCAAACCATGGGGTCTTGTTCGGCGATTTGGTAGCCTTTACCTTTACGTGTAACTATGTGGAGCATAGTCGGGCCGTCAAGTTGTTGTATATGCCTCAGGTAGTACAGTAACTGCTCAATATCATGGCCATCTATGGGGCCTACATAACGTACCCCCATTGCGTGAAAAGGATTGGTACTGACAGGGTCAAGGAAGTGCCTTGCGGCTCTTTTAGCTCGGCTACCTAATTCAGAGATTTTATGTAAATTACCAAGCGCTTTTTTGCCTGACTTTTCAGCTTTTTGAAACCAAGGTTGTACTTGCATGCTACGCAAGTAATTCTTGAGTGCGCCAACATTTTCACTAATCGACATTTCGTTGTCGTTAAGGATGATGGTCATGCGAGGCTTTACATGGCCAATTTGATTAAGAGCTGCTAGGGCCATACCACCTGTTAAAGAGCCATCACCAATAATGGGAATTACTTCGTAGCTTTCCTGCCTAGCATCTCGTGCTAACGCCATGCCAAGCGCTGCTGCAATGCTGGTACTTGCGTGCCCAACCGTAAGGGCATCATGAACCGATTCGCTTGTGGTGGTAAAGCCAGCTAAACCACCTGGTTTACGAATACTATCAATATCATGCTTACGCCCTGTAAGGATTTTATGACCATAGGTCTGATGACCAACATCCCATACAAAGCGATCTTTTTCTGAGTTAAATAAGTAATGAAGCGCAACGGTAAGTTCAACCGCACCAAGACTAGAAGCTAGATGCCCGCCTCCAAGGGAGCAAACTCTAATAATTTCACTTCTTAATTCTTCTGCAAGTAAAGGTAAGTCTTCTTCACTTAAAGCCTTTACGTCTTGCGGCCACGTAATATTTTCTAGATAAGCCATCAGTCTCCTAAACGCAACTCTTAGTCAAAAGTCTAGCAGAGAAACCAAGTACCTGTTGGTAAGGTTGCATGCTGTTTAGCTTTCACCATGATGCATTGATACGCTATAAAAGCAGCTAAATAACGTACTTTAACACCCCAAAAAACAACAAAGCAAACCTCATTTATGCAAAAAACCAAACACTCGAGTTCTTCTTTTAGACTAGTGAAAGAAGATGAATCTAGGTACAAGTTTAATACTTCAAGACATAGTTTGCACGCTCAGCTGTAGTTTTGTTGAAGTATTTTTTACAGCTTTTTGAGCTTATGACTTTATTTACAAAGTAGTTTCATTATTACTCAACTGGTTTAATCGTGCCATAAAGCTGAGGGTGTCGCTTAGTCCCCTAGGTTGGAATTATAAAGTCTTACGACATTTATAATTCAGCTTTGTAGAAGTTGCTCTCTAGTTGCTTTGCAAAATGCTCAGCTACTCTGTCCGTAGGCTTCGCTCGGTACTTTGTGATACTCGCTGAGTTGAGGTTGCCGATTAGCTCATTCACCACGAAGGCACTTAATCTGCCGCTGTTAGTATATTTGAAGAAACTAAGAAGTAGGCTTGTTCGGTTCTAACTTCGCCTATAAAGGGTGAGAACCAGATTTCTTGGGTGAGTTCTTCTATGATGTTGGCATTTTCATCGAAGGTGCGTGTCACAAAGTTGATTACGTATACTTCAAATTCTCCTGCTGGCGCGACAATGCTTCTTTGGTCCACTACAGTATAGGTGTAATCTAGGTTTACTTGACTTCTTTGGCTATCTGCTTGCGCTTCAGGAAAGTACAAGCTTGCTTGGGTTTCACCTGTCCATGATAGACCAACACGTAGACCGTTAACCTCAGGGTATTGGCGTATGGGAGGGTCAAAGGTTATTTGGGTTCCAGGCCTATCTTTTCTAAGTAAGTAAACACCGTCACTACGGTACTGCCTATAATCTGAGCTATCTAAACCCTGCCCAACCAATCTTGTTTTGACCCAGATTTCTCCATCTATAATAATGGGACCTTCAACTGTGAGTTGAATAGGTAAAGAGTCAAGTGGCACATTTTCTTCTAAGTACTGCCATTGGGCACCTGTTTGTTGTGGGTAGTAACTAATTTCTTCGGTAAGTTGATTAACTTCAACTCGCTCAGACTCGGTGGCTGGCACACAAGCAGCCAAACTCAAAACGATTAAAACACAAATCCATCTCAACATGAGGCACACTCTAACCCAGAAATATGATTTCCATGATGAACTTTTCACTTAAACCCTGAAGCAAGCATAGATTTATTAAAGAGTGTCTTTAACAAATCAGTCGCAGTTTATGCTTGCAAGTCAGATTTGTGAAGGTTCAGAATAATGACAATTTAAACAAGCCTAAACGATGCTTAGGCTTGCTGCTTAACTTCTTCAAAAATCTTTTCAAGGTTCTCAACCTCAGCAAATGTTTCTTTTAGGTCTTGCTCTAAGGGTAAACGGCTTGTAACTTCACTTGCGTTACTAAGAAGGGTGTAAACTTTATTTTTAAGAGTTTTGAGTTCACTAAGAAAATCTCGGAGTTCGGTTTCAGCATTATCTGCTGATTCTTTTATGCTTTTTGCTTCAGCATCTTCAGAGTTTAGGTCTTGCAGGTAAGCTAGCATTTGACTACCATGTTGGGCTCTTGGGTAAGCGAGCTTAAGTAGCAAAGTCATTCTTAAAGCAATATCTTTTAGGTTTTCCTCTATCACTTTGGGTGCTTGCTCGATTTTAGCAATCATATCTTTATGCACCGTCACAGCTTCACCCATAAGCTGCCGAAAAGGCTGCGCTAAAGAGCTAAGCTCTTGAGGGCTTATGGGGCTTTCTAGCTTTGTGTTGCGGCTTTGCCTTAAGCCACTAACTATACCCCACACCCCTAAAGCAGTAACTGCTAATAGTATAAAAACAAGTTGAGTCGTTAGAATCATTTAAGTCCTTCTAAACCCTTAATTCAGACTAAGGTCATCCTCAGTATAACTTTCATTATCATCGGTATAAGGCGAAGCCACTCGAGTTTCTTCATAAACAACTGAACCTTGCGGGTCTAGTTTGTGTAGGAGTGCGCAGTAGGCAGCAACCCAAGCTGTTAAGTACCAAACTACCAAATTATAAGTTGCTGTGTCTTTGGGTGCTTCAGCTATGCCGGCAAAAGGTAGCGAGATTCTTTCAAATTGAGCAACTCGAGTGTTTAGGACTTCTTCAGCAATCATCATTTCTTCGTCTTTTTCACCAAGCAGTAGAGCGACAACATCATCACCCAAATTATGGCGGCCTTCAAAAGCGCCTGTTACAACTTCTAAAGGATGATCTGACGCGCTGATAGCGAGGGTTTTGCCCACTCGAGCGAAGAGTCTTTGGGCTACTTGGATGAGTCCTTTTTGACGTCTAGCTGCCATAACTAAGGGTACTCGGTTCCATAAACTCCATGCTAAGGTTTTTGCAGGATTATCTTCTGTTTTGACATCTGGCTGCACAGCTTCAGCAATTTCGCTCATGAGTCTATTGGCTTCTTGCCAGTTATCTTTATGACCTGTTGCGTGTGCTAAATAACCAGCGTAGGTGTAGGTGCTTAGTACATCGGGTAGGACTTCCCAATTAGGTTTATGAATACCATGCCCTAGCGTTATGACAGCAGCATCGGTCATTTCTGAAGTGAGTTTTAGGGTGCTAGCATCACCAAAATCAAAGCCACCTACAAAGAAGAATTGCGTGCCAGAAATGACTAGTGGCGCATCAATCCAAGACTCAAGTAAGTTAGCGCTTGACATGGCTTCCCCGTAAGCAGTGAGACCGTAGGGTTCTTTTTGAACGCCATCTGGGCCTTCGTAAGAATGAGGGAGGTTTTTAAGGCGATGTAAAAAGTCACTTTTATCTAAATCAGTTATGGCTTCAAAATCATCTAACATTAGGGTAGTTTAGCGCTTTATCTAGCCAAAAGCTTTTACTGAGGGTACGTTAAAGCTTAGCTATTATTTTTAAGCCTTGCGCCTATATCGGTGCGGTAGTGGGCATCTTTAAAGTCAATCTTTGCAACCGCCTCATAGGCATCTGCTATGGCTTGCTCTTTGCTTGCTGCTTTAACACAAACTCCTAAAACCCGCCCTCCACTAGACACAAGTTGATTCTCTTTGATGCGGGTGCCCGCGTGAATCACAGTTACATTCTCTTTTAGATTAGGAATGTGAATAGGCACATCTTTTTGATAAGCACTAGGGTAACCAGATGCTGCCATGACAATGCAAGACGCCGAATCAGTTGACCACTCGAGTGTGAGTTCATTTAACTGACCATCTATGGTGGCATTAAGAACATCTATAAGGTCTGTTTTAAGAAGCGGTAAAACCACTTGGGTTTCAGGGTCACCAAAACGGCAGTTAAACTCTAAAACTTTTACAGATGTCTCTGTGACCATAAGGCCAATAAACAAAACACCTTTATAAACAATCTCATCTTTTTTAAAGCCCGCAAGGGTTTTTTCAATAATGTCCGTCTTGACAAACTCGAGTTGTTCTTGGTTGAGTAAATCTGCAGGGGCTACGGTTCCCATGCCGCCTGTCATGTCGCCTTTATCACCATCAAACGCTTGTTTGTAGTCTTGCGCTAGTAGCATGGGGGCGTAGTTTTCGCCATCTATAAACAGCAAAAGGCTGACCTCTTGCCCACTAAGATAGTCTTCTATAACCAGCTCTCCCCCTTCGGCAGATAGCAATATGTTGTCAATAGCTGTTCTAGCTTCTGACTTTTGCATGGCGACCGTCACGCCTTTACCTGCTGCTAAATTAGAATCTTTAATGACAATGGGTGTGCCTACTACTTCTAAGTACTCGAGTGCGAGTAGGGCATCTGTAAAACTTTCGTGCTTAGCTGTGGGTATGCCGTGTCGCTCGAAGAAGCTTTTACAAAACACTTTTGAGCCTTCTAATTGAGCTGCTTTTTGATTGGGCCCAAAAATGCGCAAACTATGCGCTTCAAAGTAGTCAACCACACCTGCCACTAGGGGTACTTCTGGCCCGACAATGGTTAAGTCAATGGCATGATCTTTAGCGAGCTTTAAAAGCGATTCGTTACCTAAATCAGTTGCTAAGCAGGTAGCTTCTTGAGCGATACCTGCGTTACCGGGTGCACAAAATAATGTGAGTTGTTTGGCAGATGCTTTTAAGCTTTTTATAATGGCATGCTCACGCCCGCCACTGCCAATAACAAGAATATTCATAAACCAGCCTCTGCAAGCTTCAGCTTACCTGCAAGCACTCGTCTGATAGCTTCAGGATAAGCTTTGTGTTCCTCTATTAAAATACGTGCTGATAAGCTTTCTTCGGTATCTGACGCAAAAACAGGAATGCGTTTTTGCAAAATAATTTGCCCTGTGTCAACCCCTGCATCTACAAAATGTACGCTGCAACCTGCCTCTTTAACGCCGGCTTCGAGCGCTTGTCGTTGCGGATGGAGGCCTTTAAACTCAGGTAATAAACTAGGGTGGATATTAAGCAGTTTGCCCTGCCAGCGCTTGTTAAAGTCAGCGGAAAAAATACGCATGAACCCCGCTAAGCAAATCAGGTCTATATTGTGAAACTCGAGCCGTGCTTGGGCTTCTTTTTCAAAGGCTGCTCTCCCCTGCCCAGTTGGGTCTTTTTTACGCGCAGGAAAAGGATGATGATAAACCGCAATACCTCCTTGCTTAGCAATGTCTAAAGCACCCGCAGTTGCCTTGTCAGATATAACTAAAGAAACTCGAGCTTCTTGGCTGCTGCTTGGGAAGGCGTCTAGTATTGACACTAGGTTAGAACCTCGCCCTGAGGCAAAAACCGCTAGGTTTGCTGGGCGATTTAAAGGAAAACTCATAGGAGCAAAGCATACCTCATTTAAGGAAATTTAGTTGCCGTCTTTGGCAAAGCCTGAAAATGATTTTGTATAGATTTCTCCTATAACTTTCAGAATGACACAAAGGATATTATGTGCTTATTTTCACAATTATATGCTTGCACATTTTTTATTTCAGAGAAATAAGCTGTACTGGAACATCTACCAGATTTCTCTTTATTAGCTAATCTTCTCCCTTAAATATTATTTTAGAGGAGTCCATAAGATAAACTAATTTCTATGCGAGTTTTATCTTTAAATGTTAATGGTATTCGTGCTGCTGAACGCAAAGGTCTTTCTAATTTAATTAGCTCAAAAAATCCAGATTTTGTTTGTTTTCAGGAGTTGAAAGCTAATCTTGAAGATATTCCTTCATTTTCTGAGTATCATTGTTTTTTTAATCCTGCGGAGCGTAAAGGGTACAGCGGTGTGGGTATATTAAGTAAAGAAAAACCTAAGCATGTTGAATCTGGTATTGGGGTTAAGAAATACGATGTGGAAGGTCGAGTTATTCGAGCTGATTTTGATGATTACAGCATTATGTGTGTGTACATTCCTTCAGGCTCGAGTGGTGATGAGCGTCAGCTTTTTAAGATGCAGTTTCTTAAGGTGTTTCGTCGGCATCTTAGGGGTTTAATTGCTGGCGGCTTGAATCTGATTGTTTGTGGGGACATTAATATTGCTCATAAGAAGATTGATTTGAAGAATTGGCAGTCTAATCAAAAGACAAGTGGTTTTTTACCTGAGGAGCGCACTTGGCTTGATTCGCTGTTGAAGTTAGGCTTGCAGGATGCCTATCGCGAGTATGTGGGTGCTGAGTTTGAGTCTTACTCTTGGTGGTCTTTGCGTACAAACGCTCGAGTTCGAAATGTGGGGTGGCGGCTTGATTATCAGTTTGCATCGCCTATTTTGGCTACTAGCGTCAGCGCTGCTGAAATTCCTATGGAGCCTAATTTGTCTGATCATGCGCCGGTGATTATTGATTATGATCTTACTTCTTAATTTTTGATTTTAGGCTAATTTTTTCACTCATTAGCTTTTAACTTACACGTCTAGACTCTTGCTTAGCGTTACAGTTGTACGCATGTCATGGCTCGAGTCTCATTTACCTATCTATCGTAAAGTTTGGAAGCTTTCTTTACCGGTCATTTTAACGAATTTGCTTATGACGTTGGTTAATATTGTTGATGTTTTTATGGTGGGGCGTATTGGGCCTGTTGAGATTGCTGCAGTTGGCATGGCAAATACCATTCGCTTGTTAGTAATGGTTGTTACCTTTAGCGTGGTAGCTGGTTCTATGGCTCTGGCAGCTCAGGCGAAGGGTGCTCGTGATCCTGAGCGTTTGAGTCTTGTCACACGGCAGTCTTTGGTACTTATGGTATTTGTGGCTGCGGTACTTAGTTTTGTGGGTTGGTTTTCTGCTGCGCCGCTTATGTCTTTCCTAAATAGTGGTGGTAATCCTTTAGCAGTAGAGCTTGGGACAGATTATTTGCAGATTCTTTTTTTAGGTACTATTTTTTTGGTTGCTAATTTTATGGTGAGCAGCCTAATGCAAGGCGCTGGAGATACAGTTACACCTCTTTATTTGAGTGGTACCGTTAATTTACTCAATATTGTGTTTAATACTATTTTTATTTTTGGTGCTTTTGGTTTACCTGCGTTTGGGGTTCAGGGTGCTGCTATGGGTACTTTGTTAGCTAGGTTTATTGGTGCTATTGCGGGTATTGCCTTGTTTTATACAGGTCGTAATGTTATTAAGATTCTTCCGGGTACGTACACACCGAACTGGCAAATGTTTAAAGATATTTTGTCTATTGGTATTCCGTCTGGTTTACAAGGGGTGGTGCGGAACAGCGCTCAGTTTCTGGTTGTTCGCATAGTAACCTCAACCGCTGCGGGTACCTTTGGCGCTTCAGCTTTAGCCATTGGTTTGCAAATTGAGTCTTTGGCGTTTATGCCTGGCTTAGCCATTAATGTGGCTGCAACGAGTTTGGTGGGTCAGTCTTTGGGTGCGTGGCAGGTTAGTAAGGCTAAAGAGGAAGGCAATGCGGCTATTATTTTGGGTGTTCTGGTGATGGTCCTTATTGGCGTTCCACTTTTTATTTTTGCGCCTCAACTTATTGTTTTGTTTGACCCTAGTGCTAACC
>CAZWJZ010000170.1:0-9802 GCA_964634665.1 uncultured bacterium
TTAAACTACAAGATTATTGCATCAGCTGACTCGATTTTTTGTCCCGGCAGGAAGGAAATTTATATGTGCACTCAAATGGCTCAATAAGATCGTCAAATAAAGCAGAAATTCAATACATTGCTCAAAACCCTTTCTTATGTTTATCTCAAGATCGTATTGAAATACAAGAGGGGTTTCTTTTAGATTTTATCGAAAAAGTGAAAGGGGTATATAACTTAGTTGGTCCCGAAATCTCATTAAAACTTAAAGATGCTAAAAAATAAGGAATGTTAGGTCAAAGATTAAGCCTGACTTTTACATAAAAACTTATTCGCTTGACATTGAATAGTTTGATGTTAAACTATATTTAGGAAGTGTTTATGCCAACTAAGTTTCAAGGTAGTGACAAAGAGCGTTTGGCGTTGGATGTTTACATTAAGTTGTCTCGTGCTGCTAATGCTACTGAGTTTCGTATTAATCGTCATTTGAGTGATTATGGGCTTACGATTAGTCAGTTTGGTGTACTCGAGTCTTTGTTTCATTTGGGGCCGTTGCATCAGAATGAGTTGGGCGAGAAGATTCTTAAGTCGAGTGGCAATATGACTTTGGTGATTGATAATTTGGTGAAGCGTGGTTTGGTTTTGCGTGAGCGTAGTGTTGAGGATAGGCGTTATATTCAGATTCATTTGACGTCTGAGGGTAGTGAGCTTATTTCAACTATGTTTCCCAAGCATGTTGATAAGGTTGTGACGGTTTTTGCGTGTTTGTCCGAAGTTGAGCAGCTCGAGTTTGCTAGGCTTTGTAAGAAGCTGGGTGTTAGGCAAAGTTAACTTTTTTTGGTTAATAGTTTAATGTTGAACTAATTTTAAGGAGTAAGAAATGAAAGCAATTCAAGGTTTACATCACATTACGGTCATGGCAGCTAATCCACAAAGAAACATAGATTTTTATGTGCAGGTTTTGGGTCAGCGCTTGGTAAAAACAACCGTTAATTTTGATGACCCTGGCACCTATCATCTTTATTATGGCGATGAAGTAGGTAGCCCCGGTACCATCATGACTTTCTTTCCTTGGGCAAACATGAAGCGTGGTGTGTTTGGTAACGGCGAAACCTCAGCCGTTGCCTACAGTATTCCTAAATTAAGTGTCAATTACTGGCAGCATAGATTAGAAAAGTTCAAACTCGAGTTTGACAGTTCAACGCGTTTTGGTGATGCGCTGCTAACGTTTAAAGACCCTGATGGCTTAACGTTAGAACTCATTGCGCATGACGGGGCAGAGGTACCACAATTTTGGCGTAAGGGAGATATTCCTCAAGAGCACGCTATTCGTGGCTTTCATGGGGTTAGCCTCTGGGAAGCCAAACGAGAAGCAACCGAAAGCATCTTAGTAGACAATCTAGGGTTCATAAAGCTCGAGTCTGAACGTGACGCAGAAGGTGAACGCAGTCGCTACAAAGCTGCTAGTGAGGGCGTGGGCTTATATATTGACATTGTTGAGCGACCCCAAAAGTTTCGAGGTCAACTTGGTGCAGGCAGCGTACATCATATTGCCTTTAGAAACGAAAATGATGAAGAGCAACTCGAGTACCTAAGTTACCTTCGTGCTCAAGGTCAAAACGTAACTCCAGTGCAAGACAGGCAATACTTTCATAGTATTTACTTTCGTGAACCCGGTGGCGTTTTATTTGAAGTTGCTACCGACGCACCCGGATTTGCTTATGATGAAGCTGTAAACAAACTAGGCAGCCAACTCAAACTACCAGACTGGCTCGAGTCTAAGCGTGAGCTTATTGAGCAGCGGTTGCTGCCTAATAAAAATCCTGAGTATGAAGGAGACAAAGGTGCATGATACTGAGCTTTTGAAGACAGCTGGCTTAGCTATTGAAGAGGCTTCTAAGGCACTGATTTTACTTCATGGAAGGGGTGCAACGGCGACCAGTATTTTGCCGTTGGCTGACTCGCTGGGCGTAACTGACTATGCTGTTTTAGCGCCGCAGGCTGCTATGAATCGGTGGTACCCGAATCGCTTTATTGCGCCTAAAGCGCAAAATGAGCCTTATTTGAGTTCTGCTTTGAGCATGCTACAAGACTTAATGCAGAAGCTAAATGATGCGGGTATTTCTACTGAGCATGTTGTGCTGGCAGGGTTTTCTCAGGGTGCTTGTTTGGCAGCTGAGTTTGTGGCTTTAAATCCGCAGCGGTATGGCGGATTGCTGGTATTTAGTGGTGGCCTTATTGGCATGGGGCCAACCGTACATAAGGCGCTTTACAAGGGTTCCTTAGAGCAAACGCCAGTATTTATGGGTTGTAGTGATGTTGATTTCCATATTCCTTTAGATCGTTTTGAAAAGTCAGGGCAGATTTTAAGTGAGCTTGGCGCCAAGGTAACTCTGAAGGTTTATAAAGGAATGGATCACACGATTATTCAAGATGGGATAGAGCAAGCCAAAGCTATTTTATAGCTTAAGCCGCTACACCATTTTAAGGAGAGAACAATGCGTAAAATTCAAGTTCAAGGTGTTCATCACCTGACGATTATTGGCTCGACACGCCAGTTAGTAATTGATTTTTTGGAGGGTCTTCTCGGTATGCCGTTTGTCTTTGAACAACCCAACTTAAGTCGACCTGAGGAGAACCATCTTTACTTTGACCCGGGTGATGGGCGCTTGGTTACGGTTTTTACTAATGAAGAAAGAACAGATGCTGCTCGCCCTGCCCCTAGAGAAGTAGGTTGTGTAGAGCATATTGCTTTTAATGTTTCTAAAGCGACTCAAAATCAAGTTGAGAAACGTTTGAATGAGCGTGGTATTGAGTTTATAGAGCATGACCGTGGCTTTATGCACTCTATTTATTTTCGTGACCCGAACGGCTTAAAAGTGGAGTTGGCGTGTTATAAATTTGAAGCACCTGAAGGCATAAGCGTAACCCAAATTCTTATGCAAGCCTATAAACTGCGTTTGGCTAGAGGAGACCATCATATTACTGATGAGCATTTAGCTGATGCTATTGAAGATCTGATGGGCAAAATGCAAGCCAGCCTAAGTCATAGCTGATTAAGCGAGCTTCATCAAAGCTTTAAAGAGACCCTTGTTTCTTATGACAAGAAACCCTGATTTGCTTAAATTATTTGTTACTATGAGCTATTGCGTAGTAACGAAGAGGAACAAGGGTTATGTATAGAAGAACAACAAGACGACAATCATCTGGTATAGGGTTGCGATTGCTTATTGCCGTAGGCATTGCACTCTTTTCTCTTTTCTCTTATTTGGGTACACGCTCCACTAATCCTATTACGGGTGAAGTGCAGTTCGTTGACCTTTCACCTCAAGAAGAAATAGCCATGGGTCTGCAAGCAGCACCCTCTATGGCACAACGACATGGTGGCTTGCATCCTGACCAAAGTGCTCAAGCTTTGATAGATGAAATAGGTTTGCGCCTTGTGCAAAACTCTCAAGCTCGCGAAACACCTTACCGCTATGATTTTCACTTATTAGCAGATGCCCAAACAGTAAATGCTTTTGCCCTACCTGGTGGTCAAATCTTTATTACGGCTGCGCTACTTAATCGCCTAGAAACCGAAGGTCAACTTGCAGGGGTTCTAGGGCATGAGATAGGTCATGTGGTTGCTAGACACAGCGCACAACGCCTTGCCAAACAAAAACTCACCCAAGGACTTATAGGTGCGGCGGGCGCAGCAGCAGATGCGGGGGGCGCACGCATGGCAGAAGCGATAGGCCAAATGATAAACCTGCAATACGGCAGAGATGACGAACTCGAGTCTGATGATTTGGGTGTGGCGTTTATGGCGTCAGCAGGCTATGACCCTCGAGCCTTAATTGGTGTTATGCGTATTCTTGAACAGGCATCGGGTGGCTCACGCCAAGCTGAATTTTCGAGTACGCACCCGAGTCCTGAGAATAGAGTGCAGCGTATTGAGCAAGCGATTCAAAGGGTGTTTCCTCAGGGTGTGCCTTCAGGCTTAATTCAGTAGTTTTTTGATTTTGGTTTTTCGGCAGCGCATCTTAATTGCTGCCATTTTTGGTTTGTCTTTTAGGTCTGCTAAAGCTGAAGAGCTGATAAGCTGAAATGCTGCACGGCTTTTTTGCCTTTTAGCGTTTTCTAGAGCGCCTTTAGTTTAGCTCTAATGGTATACACTAATAAGCTTATGCGTATTGGTTTTGTTACTCAATTACTTTGGCATCGTTATGGTGTATTTTGGTCTCGCTTATTTCAAGAGCTAGAGGCAGATCTTTTCTTTGCGGAGCCCGACGCAACCCTAAAAATTCTTTTACAAGACCCTCGCCTAGAAGCCATTCCTGCGCTTTCTTTTCAGCTTGCCGTAGCGCAAAGCTTAGCTTTGAGTAATGTTGATTTGCTTATCGTTCCTAAGCTTAGTGAATCAGACTCGAGTGTGAAAGGTAGTGGGCAAGACCCGTGGATTGCTAATTTTCCTGAAACCCTAGCTACGCATTTTGCAGGCTTGCCTTCCATTGTGGCGTTACCTGCAAGTTTAGAGGGGGATGTTGAAACGGTTGCGACGACACAACTCCTCACGCTTTTTCGAGAGCCAGCGCTTGTGCGTAGAGCATGGGAGCGGCATAAAGGGCGCTTAAGACCTGCTCGATACGAAGAGCCACGCTGGCAAAAACGCGCATCTGAAAAAGAAACAATTGGGGTTATTGCGCAGCCTTGGTTAAAGCCAGAATCATACTTAAAGTTAAGTGAAGATAGTCTCGTTATTTACCAATCAGCTTTGAATCCACAAAAACTTATTGAAGAAGGCCAACGTCTTGATGACAAGCTAATTACTAGTGATCAAGAAGTTCTAGGGGCAGCTAGATTCTTGTCGAGAAAAGGTGCCATAAATAGGCTTATTTTTGTCGCAGATAAACAAGCCGGTGTTGATATAAATCTATATGAGCGCTGCCAAAAAGCTATTCGTAAACCACTCGAGCTTGTTTACCTGCAAGATTTGGTCACGCCAGAAGGTCTACTCATTCAAGCATGATGGCTCTGCTGGTACTTGCTGCTATTGTCAGCGTTATTCTGGTTTTTATTAATGCAGTAGGCGCATGGGCAGTATCTCGCCGTAAACCCCTTATCGCCGTTTTATTTTTAATAGCTGCTAGCTTTATGGCTGTGGGTTTTGGTGGGCTTGTTGGCTTCTTCCCGTATACTCGAGTGCTTCTTGGTATGGGTTTGTTTTTATCTTGGCTTGGGTCTTTTCTGCATGCTCATGTTGTTTTGGGTGATGTTGTTTGGCGTTTTCATGTTATTCGTGCACTTATTTTTACAGCTATGTATATTTTTGCAGATTTTGGTTTGGCTTAGCAGTTTGTCTACTAAGCTTTTCTGAACGCGTAGATTATCTAGTCGCCAAATAATTTTTTTAAAGCATCTTCTTTATTGCTTTGTTTTGCTATAGTCCAGCGTTCATCTTCTTGTTTGATTCTTTGTTTACTTTTGAGATACTCGAGTGTTTTTTTGATCGTGTCAATGGCGAGTTCTTCATAGTGATTATCGTCAATGAAGCGTTGTATTTCGCGTATGCTTGAGCCTTTGGCATAGCTTCTTTCAATCGCTTCAAGAATCCAAGTTTCAGTTGACATGTCTTAAAGTATACTTGCTTCTTAGCTCATTCGAAAGCTTCTTATGCTTTTGGGCTGCTTAGCTTAGCGAGAAATATTTTCATCTTTTTTCTGATAGGGAGGCTTATAAAACGCTTCTTGGCTACCGCCTGAAAGCTCTCCCCAAGTTATTTGATGGTCTAAACTAATGACCTTGGTGGGGCACATTTTTACACAAGCATTACAGCCATTACATTTTTCAGGCTCGAGCATTAAGATGCTGCCTTCTTTGTGTTCAGGATGAAACTCACGCTTAAAAGCGCCAGTTGGGCAGGCTTTGGTGCATACAGGGCACATAACGCAACCATCAACAACGCGGGGTAGCACCCAAGGTATTAAGTCATCTTTTTCAGGCTGACTACTTTCAATAATGCGGTAGTGCCGCTGCATTTCTTTAGGCAAAGTTTTTTCATCATCGCCACCAGGGTCAAGGGGAGCAAGCGCATCAGCAGCAGTGGCTTGCAAGTTTTTAAGCCCACCTCTTAGTAAGTCACGGCGACTAATTTTTGCAGGATTATCTGTTGCATCATATTTTTCTTGAACGAGGATTTCTATGTCTATGTCTCGTTCTTTTAGTTTTGCTAAGACTCGAGCTTTGTCTGCACTTTTGTCTAATTCTGTTAGGGTTGCTTTGCTACCTATTTTGCAGTCAGCACAATCATTGCGTACAAGGGTTACTTTATTTTTTCGGCCAGCTAAGCGAAGCATATCGGTTGAGCTTAAGCGCCCTAAGCACTGTACGCTTTGGGCGCTACCTTTCACTTGAGAGCATTTGATGGGTACTTCTGTTTGATAGGCTAGTTTGGCCTCAAGGGCCTGAGAGGGGCATGATTGCACACAAAGGCCACATCCAGTGCAGTCAATATCATCAATTTGTACTTCTTTACCACGTTTAAAACTAATCGCTTCATGAGGACAGACTTCTTTGCATACTTTGCAAGCAGACATGCTTTGATTAAAAGCTATGCAGTGCTCTTTGGTGTAAACAGGTTGTAAACTGCTTGCCTTGATAACAAATTTGAAAATGCTGTCCCACATAATAAATTTAGAAGAAAGCTGGAAGAATAGTCTTTTTTATTCTTTCAGCTTTCTTTAGGCTTTTAGAACCCGTAAACCTCATGTCTCTTTTCACTGAGTTTAGTTGCGTAGCCAGTATCTTTTAAGTATTGGTCAAATTGGTCAAAATCCATTTGTTGTTTTTGGTCAGATAAGGCAACGGCTGGGTTAGGGTGAACTTCAGCCATTATACCGTCAGCGCCCACAGCCAAGCCTGCTTTGGTTAAAGGTACAAGCAGGTCACGGCGACCACCTGAATGTGTAACATCTACAATGACAGGTAAGTGTGTTTCAAGCTTAGCTAGTGCTACAGCAGAAACATCAAGTGTATTACGTGTGTAGGTTTCATAGGTGCGAATACCACGCTCACAAAGAATAATGTTTTTATTACCTTCACTCATAAGGTACTCGGCGCTCATAATCCACTCTTCAATGGTACTACTAAGACCACGCTTTAAGAGTACAGGTTTTTGGGTTTGACCAATTGTTTTTAAGAGCGAAAAGTTTTGTGAGTTGCGCGCACCAACTTGTAAGACATCTACATATTCAAGGCAAACATCTATATCACGTGCATCCATGATTTCAGCAATGAACTGTAAACCGTGCTTATCGCAAGATTCTCTTGCCCATTGTAAAGCTTTCTCACCGTAACCCTGAAAGGAGTAAGGGTTACTGCGTGGTTTGTAAGCACCACCTCTAAAAAGCTTGACACCTTGACTTGCAACATGCGCAGCCGTTATTTCAACTTGCTCCTTTGACTCAATTGCGCAAGGACCTGCAATAAGAACAGGTGCATGTTTGCCACCTACTAAGACATCACCAATTTGAACAACGGTATCTTCACCAACGGTTGCGCGTGAGGTTAAGAACTTAGGCTTATCAGCTTTCTTACCGGCTTCCATGCTGGCTTGAAAAATACTCTTGAATAAGCTCTTTAGCGTTGCGTTATCAAAAGGACCTTTATTAGCAGCAATTAAAGACTCGAGCATTTCATTTTCACGCATAGGGTCGTATTGTGATTGCCCCATGTTGCTTTGAATGCCGCCGATTTCTTTGGCGAGGCTTGCACGTTTTGATAAGAGTTCTAAGAGTTGATTGTTAATTCCATCAATTTCTTGGCGTAGTTCTTTTATTTTGTTTTCGGGCATTTTTTGGGTCCTTATTTGGGGGTTTAGGTGCGACGTGAGAGGGGGTATTGCTTGTTAGGCAATAGGGGGTAGGCTAAGTTTTTAAGTGGGAAACTTAGTTAGCAAGATAGCGTGTAAATCGAAAAAATTGCATCAGAACTGACGCCTTTCTCTTGGTTTACCTGTTAGGTGAGCGCTTGCTCTTCGCCTAAAGGCACACGTCGCTGCGATAAGCGTACAACAATTATGGTGATTTCGTAAAGTACAACTAAAGGAATGGCTACAAGGGCAAAGTTAAAAGGGTCAGCTGTTGGGGTTATCACGGCAGCTAAAACCATACCTACTACAATTGAGTAGCGCCTAAATTTGGATAGGAGTTTGCTATAAAGTATGCCAAGGCGAGCAAATAAAAAGCCTACGACGGGCATTTCAAAAATAATGCCGAAGACAGCCATATATAATATAACTTTGGTTATATAGTCTCCAATACCTAGCTGTAAGGTTATACCAGTCATGAAACTAAGAATGATGGGTATGGCTAGGGGCAAGACAATGTAATAGGCAAACAAAACGCCACCTGCAAAGGCTAAAAAGGTGAGTAAGACAAAAGGGACAGCCCAACTGCGTTCTTCTTTATGAAGACCTGGCGACACAAAGCCCCAGATTTGACCAAAAATAATGGGTGACGAAATGACAAGGCCAAAAAAGGCTGCAATTTGCATGCTGGCAATAAAAGGTTCTAAGAGTTTAAAGGCGGTTAGGTTCGCAACGAGGTCTTTGGGTAAAGGTGCCATAAGCCAGGTGAGAAGTTCGCCTTGATAAGAAAAAGAAATGGCTGCGCCCGCAACCCAAGCAATCAAGGAAATAAAGAGCCTAGTCCGCAGCTCTGCAATATGGTCAATAAGTGTCAAGCTAACTCCATAATAAATGAGAAAAAGAATGCTCCAGAGCCAACTGGAGCAAATTAAATCTTAGTACCTACTAAAACCCTAGCTTTTAGTAGTAGCTTCAGCTTGGGCAACTTCTTTTTTAGCTTCTACAGTTTCAGTTTTGGTGACGGCATCTTCTTTTTTTATTTCATTCTCAATGTCATCTTTGACATCTTTAATGCCTTTACGAAATTCCCTTACAGATTGCCCTATACCTTTCGCCATTTCAGGTAAACGACGAGGTCCAAAAATAAGCAGGACAACAACTAATATAATGATTATTTCCCAAGCACCTAATGGGCCAATACGCATATTAACTACCTCCGTATTAGTCTAGTTTAGCACCTTGAAATGAAAAAAGGTGAATACAATGAACATCAGAAAGAGCAATGAAGAAAATATGAACGCATTTACTTAAGTTTATTTTAAGCTTCTGGGGCATACTGAAGGTGCTGAGAGGTGTAAAAACTAAGCTCGAGTTACCTTTGCTTTAGTCGTTAAATCAGCTTGAATACTCACTTATATGAACAAGATATGGAACGTTTCTCTGTTGACAGTTCTTGATCTTTAGTGCTAGGCTATCAAGCTGGACGAAAAAGAGCTTATCACTAAGTTTTGTTTTCGTAGCAGGCCACCTTAGCTCAGTTGGTAGAGCAACTGATTTGTAATCAGTCGGTCGTTGGTTCGAGTCCGACAGGTGGCTCCAATAAAAGTTTAGGCTTTCTAAAGCCTAAACTTTGTGGGTCGGTGCCCGAGTGGTTAAAGGGGATGGACTGTAAATCCATTAGCTTAGCTTACGATGGTTCGAATCCATCTCGGCCCACCAAATTTGATTGAAGGTTGAAGGTTTTAGTTGCCTTAAATCTTCAATCATTTTTCTGCTCGCGTAGCTCAGGGGTAGAGCACTCCCTTGGTAAGGGAGAGGTCGGCGGTTCAATCCCGCCCGCGAGCTCCACAGTTTAATATTAACCAACTTGGAGTTGGCTGTTTTTTGCTGCAAAGACTTGCAGGAGAAAAGGAGAACAAGCAATGGCAAAAGGAGTATTTCAAAGAACGAAGCCGCATGTAAATGTAGGAACGGT
>CAZWJZ010000171.1:0-9786 GCA_964634665.1 uncultured bacterium
TAATTCCGACCTAGGGGAGTACGCTCTGACCCACTCAGTCTTATGACACTTTCTAGGCAGTTTAGTATTATAAGCGGAGTCATGGTCAGGATGAATAGAAATAAAACGCAAAATATCATTATCTCGCATAACAACCGCTCGACATTTCTGCGTAATCCGAATGGTGTAAGCATCCGCCTCAATCGATTTGATACTCTCCCAGTTAAGACCAGAATCGCGATAAACCTGCACCCAAGACATCTGCCTAAGCTTACGCAAAGTCTTAAAAAAAGCTAAAAGCTCAGGCTTTTCAAGCCCTATTAAATCAGCCTGAAAAGATGCCTGATTAAGATCAAAATCCATCACTCATCTAAACTAGTTTTGTGCTTAGCTTCCCACTTAGCTTTAACAGAAGCCTCAAATGCATCTAGATCAGTAATTGCAGTATCTGTTGATTCAGCCCAAGCCAAACCAGACTCGAGTTTTTCTTTAGCCTTCGTTTGATGCAGCCACATTTCATTGTCAGGAATGACCTTAGCGGTTTTAATAACCCAAACACCCTCTTCAGGATTATCAATAATAACTGTACGACCAGCGTACTCTTTACCAAGAGACAACTGACCACTCTGACCAATAGTTTTAACTTGTGTAGCCATAAAAAGCAACTTTCATGCTATCATGCAGCATGAAAGTTAATGAGTTCTAAACAAAAACCCCAGCAGAAACCCCAAAACGTTCAGCTAAGGCATTTATCTGCCGAATATTCAACTGCCTTTTGCCACTAAGTACTTCAGAGACAACACCTTGCGACCCTATTTCAGGTAAATCAGACTGCTTTAAACCATGCTCCTCCATAAGATAAAGCAAAGTATCAACACCAGAAATACTAGCTAGTTTCATATGTTCTTGTTCGTAAGCATAAATAACTGTTCCTAAGGTATCTAAGAGGTCATAAAGAGGATGAGCTTCATTTGTGCCCACTTCATCAAGTAAATCATTAAGCCAAATAACAGCACGGTCATAATCAGCTTCGGACTGAATAGATAAAAGTGGACGCATAACAGACCAAGATAGTTCTAATTCTTTAACGGATTGCATTATTTTTTCCACGCTCCTTTGTCGTACTCTGCATGGGTTAAAACATGGCGAATGTAAACCTTTTTGCGATTAAAAGGAATAGAGGCAATTAGGCGATAATTGTTTCCAGCAATATTAAATACGACTAAATCTCCTACTAAGTCAGCACTTGGGAATGTCTCGCGAAGATTGTTAAAACTCTCAAACTCAGATTGGCTAAGTACCTTGAACCAACGTAGTAGCGCTAATTCACTTTTAGGATGCTCTTGCCAAAAAGTGCTAAGAGCTTTACGAGAAATGATATGCACACATCACTATATCTCAAAGTGAGATATTTAGCAATAATCGTCTTTTTGATCTTTTGGCAGCTCCACGAGTAAGCTAAGAAGACTTGATTGCTTTGATTTTACGATCTAAGATCGCCATGAGAAAAGTCCAAATGGTTTTTCTTATGGAAATGCTATTTCTATCACAATGCTAGAAACATTAATACCCTTTCCGTTCAATTCTTTAAAGAATTAAACGCGGTCTTGGACCGTTGAAACAGATACCAAGTCCGATTTGAACAGAGTAAACTCGCCTAGAGTTTATGAAGTGTATTTTCGGACTTGGTATAAGAGGTCTTCCGTGACTGCGTGTTCATTTGTTCGCCTTACGCAGATTTTGGTTCTTAAACCAAATGTGAGCAGGTTTTTTATGGCGTGCTCATCTAAGATTTCTGTTAACCTTCTGTCTAAAAAGCCATCTTATTGTTTTTATCTGATGCTTGCATGACTGGGTATATCTAAACTGCCCAACTCGAGTTCTACGATTTGTTTGTTATGCCACTGGCATAATCTATCCGTAGGTCATGCGGCTTTTTGTTGTTTTATGGGTTTTAGGATTTTGCTTAAGAATTTGCCTGTGTGGCTTTCTTTTAGGGCTACTATTTCTTCGGGTGTGCCTTGCGCAATGATGTAACCGCCACCGTCGCCACCTTCTGGCCCCATGTCTATGAGGTAATCGGCGGTTTTTATGACATCCATGTTGTGCTCTATGACTATGACGGTGTTGCCTGTATCTACAAGTCTGTGTAGTACTTCTAGGAGTTTTTGTATGTCTTTGAAGTGCAGTCCTGTGGTGGGCTCATCTAGGATGTAGGTGGTTTTGCCAGTGGCGCGTTTGCTTAGTTCTTTGGCGAGTTTTATGCGTTGGGCTTCGCCACCACTAAAGGTGAGGGCGCTTTGTCCTAATTTGATGTAGTCGAGGCCTACGTCATGTAGGGTTTCTAAAACGCGGTGTATTTTAGGGTGATTCTCGAAGAAGCTTAGGGCTTCTTGGACATCCATGTTGAGTACATCGCTGATGGTTTTGCCTTTAAATTTTACTTGTAGGGTTTCGCGGTTGTAGCGTTTGCCGTTGCAGTCGCGGCATTCAACCCAAACGTCTGCTAAGAAGTGCATTTCTATTTGGATGCTGCCATGACCACCGCAGGTTTCGCAGCGTCCACCTTTTACATTAAAGGAGAATCTACCTTTTTTGTAACCGCGTTTTTTGGCTTCTGGGGTGAGGGCAAAAACATCTCGTATGTTATCAAAAACACCTGCATAGGTTGCTGGGTTACTACGTGGGGTTCTGCCTATGGGGTCTTGGGTTATGTGGATGATTTTATCGAGCTTCTCTAAGCCTTTGAGTTCTTTGTGCGGGCCTGCAGTTACGGTGCTTTTGTTGAGTTGACGGGCTAAGGCTGGGTAGAGGGTACCGGTTATAAGGCTTGATTTGCCGCTTCCACTTACGCCTGTTACGCAGGTGAGTGTGCCTAGGGGTATTTTGGCGTTGACATTTTGTAGGTTATTTAGGGTTGCGCCTGTAAGCTCGAGCCAGCCTTTGTTTTTTCGTCTTGTGCTGTTGGGTGCGGTTATGCTTTCTTTACCGCTTAAGAATTTACCGGTTACGCTTTTTGGGTCTTTGATGATTTGTTTGGGGGTGCCTTTAGCGACAAGTTCGCCGCCTTGTACGCCTGCGCCGGGGCCTAAGTCTATGATGTAGTCGGCTTTTGCCATGGTTTCTTCGTCGTGTTCTACGACTAGCACGGTGTTGCCCATGTCTCTTAGGTTGAGTAGAGTTTCTATGAGGGCTTCGTTGTCTCGGGCATGAAGCCCTATAGAGGGTTCATCAAGAATATACAGTACACCCATCAGACCTGAACCTATTTGGCTGGCTAAACGAATGCGTTGTCCTTCGCCACCAGATAGCGTGCCAGCACGGCGACCTAAGCTGAGGTAGTGCAGGCCTACGTTAAGCATAAAGCCGAGGCGTTCACGTATTTCTTTTAGAACTTCGTCGCTTACTTCGAGTTGGTAACTGCTGAGTTTACGCTCGAGTTCGCTTACCCAGTTGTGGGCTTCGCCAATGCTTAGGTTACTTAGTTCCGGTAGGCTGGTTCCGCCTACGGTGACGGCTCTTGCTGCTGCGTTGAGGCGACCACCATGGCAGGTTTCGCAGGGGAGTTCACGCATGAAGCTTTCGTACCATTCGCGTGCTGCGTCGCTGGAGGCTTCCATGTAGCGGCGTTTTATGTTGTGAATAATGCCGTAGAGGGGGCGCTTTGAGTTGCGGGTATAGCCTTTTGCAGTGCGGTTGGTGAAGTGTATTTTGGTGCCATTACTGCCATAAAAGAGGGCGTGTTTGGCTTTTTCGTTTATGTCTTTGTAGGGGGTGTCTAGGCTGAAGTCGTAGTGTCTGCCTATAGATTCAACTGCGCTTACGTTCCAGCCTTCTCGTTTTTTGAGTTCACCGTAGTAGCGAAGTGCGCCGTCGTTTATGCTTAAGTTTTCGTCAGCTATGACGAGTTCTGGGTCTACATCCATGCTGGTACCTAAACCGTTGCAGGTTTCGCACATGCCTAGGGGGCTGTTAAAGCTGAACATTTGGGTAGATAATTCTGGGAAGCTGATGTCGCAGTTTGGGCAGGCGTTGTGTTCACTCATGAGTTTGTCGTTTACGTTGCCTTGCTCATCTTCATAACTAGCCACGATGAGGCCTTCTGCGGTTTTTAGAGTGGTTTCTATAGAGTCTGTTAAGCGACTTATGAAGTCATCATCTTGTAGTGCATGTTTGGGTACTTTGAGTCGGTCAACAATAATGTCTATGGAGTGCTTATTTTTTTTCTCTAAGGCAATGTCATCACTTAAAGTTGTGAGTTCACCATTTATGCGAGCGCGTACAAAGCCGCTACTTCTAGCATCTTTAATGACATCTAGATGCGTTCCTTTACGGTTGCGAACAACAGGGGCTAAGAGTTGTAGGCGGGTGCCTTCGGGTAGTTCGGCGAGTTGTTTCGCAATTTGCTCAGCGCTTTGTGCGTGGACTTCAAGATCGCAATTTGGGCAGTGGGGTGTGCCTATGTTGGCGTAAAGAACCCGAAGGTAATCCATAACTTCAGTAACGGTGGCAACGGTTGAGCGAGGGTTTTTAGAGACAGTTTTTTGTTCTATAGCAATGGCGGGAGAGAGGCCACCAATGTAATCAACTTTAGGTTTTTCCATTTGTCCTAAGAATTGTCTAGCGTAGCTACTTAAGCTCTCAACATAACGACGTTGCCCTTCAGCGTAAATGGTGTCAAAGGCTAAGCTTGACTTGCCACTACCCGATACGCCTGTTATGACTACGAGTTTATCTCGAGGTATTTTCACATCGATATTTTTGAGATTATGGTGTTTTGCCCCACGAACGGTTATATGTTTCTCTGCCATACTAAAAGCCTCCCAAGCCAAACAGAAGTATACCTTAAAATTTAAGGGATTGCGTAGTTTTTGAAAAGATCTACAATTCTGCTCATGAGAATAGGCCCATTAGGCATAAATGAACTTATTGTTAGGGCAATTTTCTTTTTAATACCTGTAATTTTGCTTGGTGGGCTAAGCATCTTTTTGATATAGCAGCTTTCAAGTAAAACACTACATCAACTTAGTATATCTGTTTTTACTCACCTAGTTCGACAATTAAAACGCTACAGCGTTTTAATTGCAAAAGGCTATAAAACGAAATCAAAAACGAAACACCATAGAACAACGACTAAGCAAACTCGAGCGTCACTTTAGCGATCAACTATAAGGGGTAAAGGGTCATGAACCATACGGTCGCAGGTTCTTCTTGAGCCACTGTAAATACCAAAGTGCAAGTGAGGTGGGGTGGTTATGGCGTTACCTGAATTACCTATAAAGCCAATAACGGTGTTGCTATCTATCCATTGACCTTCTTCTATATCTGCCCAGTCTTCTAGGTGCGCGTAGTAGTAGCGTCTGCCACCAGCACCTACGGTAAACACAATATTCCCACCTAAATTGCTAGTACCAATTCGGTAAACATAAGCATCTGTTGCTGAGTAAATAGGCGTACCACGAGGCGCAAATATATCTTGCCCTTCATGACTGCGCCCAGCGCCACGAGGAGCACCCCAAGTATCAGCAACATTCCTCACACGAACACCCTCAACAGGCATAACAATAGAAGCGTCAGGTTCACTAGGAAGAAGCTGAATGTACTCTGCTAACTTCACGCGATATGCAGCCCACCTTGCTTGCTCCTCACGCTCCTCCTCCGTTTGAGGTTCAGTTTGAGCTTGCTCCTCTTCAGGAACACAAATCTCAGTTTGCGCAAAACCTGAAACTGCAAACAGAAAAACAGTTATAAGAAAAAAATGTTTAGAAGACATAAGCTCGAGTTTAACGAAGAAAGCTTAGACGAATCTGAACCCAAGCCTTCATTTTGCCTTAATCAATTTAAAGTTAAGCTAGAAAAGTTACTCAAAATGGGATTATATGGTTTGAAAGCTAATGAATGATGAGTTCACAGCTTAATAAAGGCTTAGTCCTATCTCAGCCTTTAGGCTTAGCCGAAATTCTTCTGCTTCATTTTGGTCAGGGATGTGCTTAGCTAAAGTATCTAAGATAAGTTCAAGATTAGTTTGACTTGGGTGCAGCTTATCTTTCATAATGACTTGAGCAGCAGGACCCATGTAATAAGTTAATTTCTGAAGAATGAGTGTATTGGTTCTTTCATCAAGCATGAAAGTTTGCTTTGCATGCTTCTGGGCAATAGCTGCTTTGCCTGCCATAACTTGCGTATGCGGTACAGGTTTTGAAAAATAATAACCCTGAGCTTCATCGCAGCCCAAAGATTCTAAAAACTCGAGCTGCTCTTTATCTTCTATGCCTTCTGCTAAAATTTTTAAGCCAAAGCGTTTGGCTAGCAATACAATGGTTTCAACCAAAGCAGAGCCTTTGTTGGCCTCAATAGTATTAATAAACGAGCGGTCTATTTTGAGTTTATCTAGCGGGAGTTGCTGCAAATACTGTAAAGAGGAGTAGCCTGTACCAAAGTCATCTATGGCAATGCTTATACCCAAACTTCGAAGCTCATTGAGCCGCTCAATAACGATGTTGACATCTTGCATAAGCACAGTCTCGGTGACTTCTAATTCAAGATAGCTAGGGTCTAAGCCAGTCTCTTCTAAAGCGCTAATAACAGTATTTAAAAAGTCAAAACGATCAAACTGAATAGCTGAAATATTAACAGCTACTTGCATGCTGCTGCCATGCTTTTTTTGCCAAGCAACCGTTTGCCTGCAAGCTTCTTTTAAAACCCATTCGCCAATAGGTAAAATAAGTTTTGTTTCTTCAGCAATAGGTATAAACTGAATAGGTGAAATAAAGCCTCTGTCTGGGTGAATCCAGCGTAGTAATGCTTCAACCCCTATTTGTTCACCTGTCTGCAAGCAAATCTGAGGCTGATAATAAAGCTCGAGCTCGTTTTTTTCGAGCGCTTTTCTTAAGTCATTTTCTAAATCAAGGCGTTCTTTTGCTTGGTCAGCGAGTTCTTGAGTGAAGCTGCAAACGCTGTTTTTGCCTGCATTTTTTGCTTGATACATAGCGCTGTCAGCGTGTCTAAGTAAGCTACTTAAATCTTGTCCATCACTAGGGTAAAGGCTTATACCTATGCTTGCACCAACACTTAAACTATGAGCAGCTACTTCAAAAATTTCTTGAAAAAGAGCCAAGTAAGATTGCCCTACCCTGATAGCGTCATCTTTATAACGTAAATTAGTAATGATGAGTGCAAACTCATCACCACCCATTCTTGCAAGGGTGTCACTATCTCGAGTTCTTTCTTTTAAGCGTTTGGTGACGGCTAAAAGTAGCTCATCGCCAACTTCATGACCTAGCGTGTCATTAACATGTTTAAAGCCATCAAGGTCAATAAACATGGTGGCAAAAATAGTGCCATAGCGTTCTGCTTGCGCTAAAGCAAGCTCTAACCTATTTTCAAACAAGCGTCGGTTAGGTAAGCCTGTTAAAGCGTCATGAAAAGCCTGATGCTCTATTTTTTGTCTTAAGTCAAACTGAGCCAAAGCAACACTTGCTTGGTTAGCAACAGCCGTCATTAAATTAATATCATCTTGGCTAAAGTCAGGGTCATTACTATGATTAACAGCAGCTAACGTTCCTAAAGCTTAACCTCGAATTAATAGAGGAGCAACAATGATGCTACCAAAATTATAGTCTTCGATTTGCTGAATAACGCTACTATTTTCTCTTGAATCCTTTTTACCTTTAGGCATAAAAGCTGTTTGCCTATGTTCAATAGCCCAGCCTGTTAAGCCTGTACTTAATTTCTCAAAACTTAAAGGCGTTAGTATATGTGCAGCATTTTGTGTTGTACTCACATGCTCTATAAAGCCACGCTTAAAATCAATCTTATAAATAATGGCCCAGCGTGCGCCCAAAGCCGCCCGAATACTCTCAGCAATACTATCCATCAGTTCATTGAGCTGATCCTTAGCCTGAATGGCCTGACTAATCTGATAAAGCGCTTCAGTACGAACCAAATCTTTTTTAACCTGAGCATGCAGTTTTGCATTATCAATAGCAACCCGCATTTGCTCAACAACCTTCATCATCAAAATTTGATCGCTATAGTCAATAACTCGAGTATCACTCTCTACAAACAATAAGCCCATAATGGCTTGCCGCTCAAAAAGAGGTAAAACCAAAATAGAGCTTTGGCGATTTTCAAATTTATCTGATTCAGGGCCATTGGCACGACTATAGGTAACAAGCTTCATTTCTTTATTCAAAAGAACATCAGCAACCAAAGCATCATCTAAAGCCAAACAATCAGGCAAAGGCTCAATATCACTCGAGTAACCGTAAGATGCTGCTTTGACAAGGATGTCAGACTCAATAACAGAAATGGTAACTTGTGCAAACACAAAAATATCAGCAATACTTTTTGTAACCGTGTCAAACAACTCATCAAGCTCGAGCTTATTGGCAATTGCGTTTTGCAGTTCGTCTAAGAGTTGTAATTCTTTACTGCTGCGGTCTGCCTCTACAAATAACTGTTTATAGCGACCTTCGTTATCTTTGAGGGTGTTTTCTAGTTCCAATCTTTGCCATAAGGCTTCTATTTGTGTACCTAAGGTTTGCGCCATGCTAATAGAGCTTTCACTAAAAGCGCTATCAGATTTAAAGTTATCAAGGTTAAACATTAGAACAACTTTATCCATATGTAAAATGGGTATAGATAATGAAGACTGAATGGTTTTAGTTGGACCAGATTCAATAAAAACAGCTTGCTTTTCAGCTGATACGGTGTTCCAATTTGAACTCCAACTATCATCAAAATAATTGTTTAGAACAGGTTTATTCCAATCTTTAGGTTTTCCAAAATCTTCATAATTAAATACTCTAGATGACAAAATGTCCATATCAAAGCCAACAGCAGCTACAAATTTATAGTGCTCATCTACCTTTAAAACCAAAGAGCCTGCTTGCGCACCAGGAATAACCTCAACAGCTTTTTCTAAAATACTTTGATACAATTTTGTTTCATTGGTTTCAGATAAAACATCTTGCATAAGCATATTCAGTTCAGCACGAAAAGCAGACTCTTGTAAAAGATGCTCCCGCTCAAAACGCAAACTCTGCTCAAGTTCAAAACGCTGCCACAAAGCTGCAATCTGATTAGCAAAAATCTGCGCAAGCTCGAGTGTGTCATCACTAAAAGCAGCTCGAGTTGTAAAGTTATCAAGATTGAACAGGGCAACAGGTTCATTATTAATATGAATAGGTACGGATAGTGCTACTTTTAAAGGCGTAGCTGCTGTTGCTTTTTCAAAATCAGCACGTTTATCTTCATCTAGCTCTTTATTATCAATCTCATAAATACGTAAAGGGGATTTGTCTGTTAAATCCCTATAGATTTCGTCAGGCTGCAAGCTAATAGTCTTGAGCTTTTCTAAGTCATAACCCACAGCTGCATGAAAACTATAAGCTCCCGCTTTATTTCTGACCAGTAAACTACCTGCTTCTGAGCCAGGGACTACTCTTACGGCTTTCTCTAAAATATGCTGATAAAAACTATCATCTAATTCAACAGATAAAGACTCTTGTACCAACTCTGCAAGCTCAGAGCGAAACGACATTTGTTTAGCCAGCGCATTTCGTTCAGTCTCTAAGCTAAACTCTAAAGCTTTGCGCTCATCAAGTTCATTATTTACTTTTTCATAAAGCTGAGCGTTACTAATCGCAAGCGCTGCAAGATGAGAAAAGTTGTTAAGCAAATCTAAGGTCTCACTATTAAAATGAACAAGGCTTTCAGCAGCAAAGCCCATGACCGCAATGACCTCCTCCCCAATCTTAAGAGGAACTGCTGCTACCGAACGAACATCCTTGTAAGCCGCAACTT
>CAZWJZ010000172.1:0-9784 GCA_964634665.1 uncultured bacterium
GATAAATAGGCTCAAACTCTCTAAATGATTCAAGCCGTTTAATATTAGGTATTATGGTTAGACCTTAGCTTGTTTTTTAGCTTTGACTGCTGTAAGTCTTGATTCAGATTACATTCCAACAATTTTCTTTACTTTATGCAAAAGTAAATTAAGAAACCAGCTTATTTGTAACTCAAAAATCCTTGATGGTTCTTTAGAAAAATCAAAAACCCTTTTCTTATGCCAATGCATTTCCCTGACAAAACTATTCCGAATACTTAAGCTCAGAGCTTTTTTGTATACTCTAGGGTAATCAACATTTTGGAGGATAAACTATGGCTAGACCCGTCACATTATTCACTGGACAGTGGGCAGATATGCCTTTAGAAGAACTCGCACCCCTCATTAAAAAAATGGGCTATGACGGTGTGGAGCTTGCCTGTTGGGGTGATCACTTTGATGTGCAGCGCGCTTTAAACGAAGATGATTACTGTGATAAAAAATGGGCGCTGCTAAAAAAGCATGATTTACGGTGCTTTGCTCTTAGTAATCACTTAGTAGGTCAAGCCGTTTGTGATTTGATTGATGAGCGACACAAAGCTATTTTGCCTGAGCATGTTTGGGGAGACGGCGAACCAGAAGGTGTGCGTTTACGTGCAGCTGAAGAGATGAAAAATACAGCTAAAGCCGCTACTAAAATGGGCTTAAAAATTGTAAATGGTTTTACGGGCTCTTCTATTTGGCATTCTATTTACGCTTTTCCACCTACAACTCAGGAGTACTGGGATAAAGGCTTTGAAGACTTCGCTAAGCGCTGGCTACCTATTCTTAATGTTTTTGATGAGCTAGATATTAACTTTGCTCTTGAAGTTCACCCGACAGAAATTGCCTTTGATACTGCTTCAGCTGAGCGTGCTGTAGAAGCTATAAAAGGACACAAGCGCTTTGGCTTTAATTATGACCCTAGTCACTTGGGTTACCAAGGCGTAGATTATGTTGGCTTTATACGAAAATTTAGCGACCGCATCTTTCATGTTCATATGAAAGACGTTTGGTGGGGTCATGGCAATGGTGAAGCAGGTGTTTTTGGTGGTCACACCAGCTTTGCAGACTCTCGCCGTTACTGGGATTTTAGAAGTGTGGGCCGTGGTGATATTAAGTTTGAAGAAATAATTGTGGCTTTAAATGATATTGGCTATGAAGGTCCTTTAAGCATAGAGTGGGAAGATAGCCGTATGGACAGAGTTCACGGTGCAGCTGAGTCAGCTGCATTCACAAAAAAGCTTGACTTTAAACCCTCAAGCGTAGCGTTTGACGCAGCATTTGAAAGCTAAGCAAATTTTTAAGTGACGCATGTACTCAGCAGCCAACCCATGCTCCTTCTTATGAAGGGTCCTATGGGTGTTGGTAAACGTTCAATCTCAAGAGCTTTAGGTAAAAGATTGAAGTGCTACGTTTTAGACAAAGATGATGCTTCTGATGTGCTTCTTAACTACATAGCAGCTTACGGAGAAACCCTTAAAGCCTACAGAAAAATAGCTTACGAGATCATGTTTAATTATGTAGAAAGTCTACTCAGCCAAGGTCATAGTGTGATTGTAGATAGTCCTGCGCGAGGTGAACTAGCCTATCTGAACGCTATAAAAATCACTGAGAAGCATAGTGCAAAGCTAAAGATACTCGAGCTTTTTTGTTCTAGTGAAATAGAGTGGCGGCATCGTCTAGAAACTAGGGAGCGACGCAGAGCGCATGTCATTAAAGATTGGTCTGACTTTGAGCACTATTGGCTAGATGCCAAGCAAGATTTTGACTACGTTGTTTCGCATCCTTTACTAAAACTAGATACACTCGAGCCGTTAGAAGAAATCGTTGAAACAGTAATAGATTGGCTAAAAAAGAACTAACTTAAAGTTTTAATTTGAAAGGAAGATAATGACAGAAAAACTAAAGGTAGGCATGGTCGGTGGTGGTCGTGATGCATTTATTGGTGAAGTTCACCGTAAAGCCATGGCGCTAGATGGTCAAATTGAGTTTGTAGCTGGCGCGCTGTCCTCTACTCCAGAAAAAGCTCGAGCTTCGGGTCAAGATTTAGGCTTGGCTGATGATCGTAATTACGGTAGTTGGCAAGAAATGCTTGAAAAAGAGTTAGCGCGTCCTGAAGACGAACGTATTGATTTTGTATCGATTGTTACGCCTAATCATGTGCATTATCCGGTTGCTAAAGCATTTGCAGAGGCTGGCATTCATGTGGTGAGTGACAAGCCACTGGTGCATACCTCTGAGCAAGCTAATGACCTTATTCAAACGGTAGAAAAGTCAGGTGTTGTGTTTGGTGTGACCTATAACTACACGGGTTACCCTATGGTTAAGCAAGCTCGACATATGGTTAAAACGGGTGTACTTGGTGACATTCGTAAAGTCATTGTTGAGTACAACCAAGGCTGGTTAGCCACTAAGCTAGAAGCCTCAGGGGCTAAGCAAGCAGAGTGGCGTACTGACCCTGCACGTAGCGGCGCAGCAGGCTGCATTGGTGATATTGGTTCCCACGCAGAAAATTTAGTTGCTACGGTTACGGGTTTAGAGTTATCTCATATTTGCGCTGACTTAACTACCTTTGTAGATGGTCGCTTGTTAGATGATGATGGTAATTTGCTGCTTAGGTTTAGTAATGGCGCTAAGGGTGTCCTTATTTCTTCTCAAATTCAAGTGGGTGATGAGAATGATATTCGCTTACGTGTTTTTGGTACCAAGGGGTCTTTAGCGTGGTATCAAGAAGACCCTACTTATTTAATTCATCGCCCTATGGGTGAACCTAGCCGTATTCTAAAACCAGGTAATGATTACTTATCCGCAGCAGCCCTTAAAGCAGGTCGCATTCCACCTGGGCATCCTGAAGCTTTTTTAGAGGCATTTGCTAACATCTATCTGGGCGTTGCTGAAGCCATTCGGGCTAAGAAAAGCGGGCAGGCTCTAGGGGAACTCGAGGGTGACTTTCCTACTGTTTATGATGGCGCTCGTGGGGTTCATTTCATTGAGAAAACTGTTGAAAGTAGTAAAACAGAGACTAAATGGACCGAGGCGCACTGGTCGCATTAGAAGCCTTTCAAATGTTATTTCGGACCCTTAAGATTTTTTAGGGGTCTTTTACTTTGCACCGTCACCGTTTACAATTTTGAGAGAATGACAATGGTGACAAGGTAAGTATTTTGAGTGGGCAACTATTTGCTAGCGAGCTGAGAACAATTGACTCTATTTATTTGAATGGCTTCTTTGAATGCTTGACAGAAGCCATTTTTTTTAAGGCAAGCCAATCTTTTGAACTATGCTTTTCGAATCAACAAAATTCCAAGTTTTATTAGCATTTTCACGAATGGTTTTACCATAAAACCATACGTGCGACCTAAGTGAGTGAAAACAACCCCACAAAGCTGTTGCTGCAATGTCTCATGGCACTGCAATATCTATCGTTGCAAATAGGCCTTTAATAGTTTTGTAATAAACACCAGTCTACAATACCGTATGCGTGGTTCAACTCTCCCTTGCCTAAGCTTAGATATGCATAGCTGTTATCTACCTGAAGGCAGTTACTAATGTTAATCGAAGCAAGCAAGCCCACCGTAGATTCCATATTTGCATCTAACGTTATTGCTGTCGCACTCCTTTCTGAAACAGGAGAAATACAAGACGCCAATCAACGCTTTGCAAATGACCTTGGCTACCCACTAAATAGCCTCAAAAAAGCTCCTATACAAGTCTTACTGAGTGATTCAGAAGACCTGAATCATCTCTTTAAAGAACCCCTCAGAAACCAAACTTTTAGCTTTAAGCATAAAAACGGTCAAGACATCCCCTTCGTTATAAGCTCTGAACGAAACCCAGAAACCCGTAGCACGACGCTCTATGCCCAAAAAACAGAAAGGCAACTCGAGCTTCGCAATGATTCTGAGATGTTTCGGAGTATTATTCGCTCTTCTTCGGACTCGGTATATCTTGTTGATGTAGAGTATCGATTTCGTGAAGTGAGTGACCTTTGGTTAGGCTTTAAAAACTTTAAGCGATCTGATGTCATAGGTCAAACCATGCTTCAAGTGGTTGGAGAAGAATACTTTGAGCAAATGAAACCGTTTGTTAATGAAGCTTTAGCGGGTAACACCGTAAATCGTAAACAGTGGTTAGAGCATCCTCACAGGGGTTTAATTCACTTAGATATTAGCTATCAAAGTATTTTTGATGCCAACAACACCGTCATTGGTGTTTTGGGAACAGGCAGAGATGTAACTGAATCTCAAGTTCTAGCAAACAAACTCGAGCATCAAGAGCACTATGATACCCTCACTGGCTTTTTGAATCGCCGTAAATTCACGCAAGAGCTTGAACATTTATGTAGTGCTACCGTAAGTCAAGAGGCCGTTTTGGCTTATCTTGATCTTGATCAATTTAAAATTGTTAATGATACTGCTGGTCACGCTGCTGGCGATGAACTCATTAAGCAAGTTGGGGAAATCATAAAAGCTAATATTCGTTCTGCTGACCTTCTCGCTAGGCTAGGTGGGGATGAGTTTGGGTTAATACTACTGGGTTGCCCTTTAAATAAGGGTAAAGATATTTTGCAAAAAACCATTGCTGATTTACAAAATTACAACTTCTTTTGGAATGAGCAGGTATTTAAGGTTAGCGCGAGTGTCGGCTTGGTAGACATTAAAAATAATGACCATACCCCAGAGCAGCTCCTGTCAATGGCTGACGTTGCTTGCTACTCTGCTAAAGATGCAGGTCGTAATCGTTTGCATATTTATCATGAGGAGAATAGTGAGGCTAATGATCGCCATAGTGAACTTTTAAAGGTTAATGATATTCGTTTAGCCCTTGAAGAAGATCGTTTTTGTTTGTTTTATCAAGCCATTGAACCAAGTAACAGCGAATCTAAGTTAGATACTGTTTATGAGGTGCTGCTTAGGTTAAAAGATAAAGATGACAAAATTGTCTCCCCTGCTGCGTTTATTCCTTCAGCGGAACGTTATGGCTTTATGTCAGAGCTTGATAAATGGGTCATTAAGACAGTCTTGCATACTTATGGGCAGGCATTTGCAACGTTTAAAAAAGGCATTATTTCAATTAATTTGTCTGGTAATAGCCTGAGTGACGAAACTATGCTTGCTTATATTCAGGAAAGCTTTGCTAGTTCTTTGCTAACGCCTAATCGGATTTGTTTTGAGATTACAGAAACAGCTGTCATTAGTAATTTAACAGCTGCTCTTAAACTGATAGAGGGTTTAAAAGCCTTGGGTTGCCGTTTAGCGTTGGATGATTTTGGTAGTGGCTTATCTTCTTTTTCTTATCTTAAACGCTTTCCGATTGATTACTTAAAGATTGATGGTAGTTTGGTTAGGGATATTTGCACAGATTACTCAGATCAAGTTATGGTTTCTGCCATTAATGACATTGGGCATGCCATGAAATTACAGACAGTAGCTGAGTTTGTTGAAACCCAAGCAGATATTGAGCTTTTACAGCAATTAAAAGTTGATTACTTGCAGGGTTACGCCATAAATAAACCTTCTAATCTAGATAATCTTTTCAACTAATTTACTAAACTCAATTTTATTAGGCCGAATTAGGGTGTTGCTTATACCTCAATTCGACCCAAATTAAGTTGCATTTCCAATAAATATTGCACTATTTGCTTTTTGCCCTCTTTCTTAATCCCCTAAAAGCAGGTTCCTAGGGTCGGAACAGCCCTGAGCCAGAGGTATCATCTTTGAACAGCTAATACGTTTGTTCATAACCACTCCGCTCTTTTGGCTCAAGACTGACTTAAGGGAGCCAAAGTCAAAAGCTGTTTTCGTGAAACCTTTTCTGGAAATGCCAAATCTATAGAATCCCTGCAACTACTCACTTGATTATATGCACTTGTCATGCTCGGAATAATTTACTGTCCTTGTGACATGTAGCCATAACAATATCTGGATTAAGAACTTAAAACTCAGTTAATTATAAAGACGATAAGCCAGTGTTTTTGGCTTCAACTTGAATACTTCAAAAAGCAAAATCATCCCTATGAATAATCTATTGAGCTGCTTCACTCGAGCTTTTTCTGAGTTGTCTTGGTGAGCATTTGAACTGTTGTTTAAAGCGGGCATTAAAGTGCGATAAGTTATGAAAGCCGCAGTCAAACGCTATATTTGTTATGGCTAAGTTTGTTTCTAAAATGAGGCGTTTGGCTTCTTCTAACCTTATTACATTGACATACTGACTTAAGCTGCTGCCTGTTAATTGTTTGAACTGCCTATGAAAGGTAGCTCGGCTCATTTGGCTAAGCTCGAGTATGTCTTTTAGGTTTATGGTTTGCTGGTAATTAAGCATAATGTAATCAATTATTTTTGATATGGCGTCGTTTTGTTTGTTTGATACCTTTATGACTTCTTGCGATAGTAACTGCCTATCTTTAGCTGCACTTTTTTGCATGATGCTTAGTACATTCAAAAAGCTGGAAAGTCGCTGTAGAGGGCTTTGTTTAACGAGTAAAGGCATCTGCTCGAGTATGCCGTTTAGCGTTTTACCTGAGTAGCGTATGCCGTATTTGCTTTGTTCTATTAGGCTGCTTAGTTCTTCAAACTCTGGGGTACTGCTAAGTAAGTTGGTTTTGCCACTTAAGAACTGAAACGCTATGCCTTTAAGATCGCCTGTTGCCTTCCAGTAGTGCGCTACATTTGGGCCTAAGAGGATAGCATCGGGTGCTTGAAATTGCCCTACATAATCACCTACAAAGAGTAAACCGCGACCTTCGAGCATTACGTTAAGCTCGAGTTCTGGGTGGTAGTGCCATGTGTTACCAAAGCCTTGGTAGCTTTGAACTTGATTTTCTTTTAAATGAACCTGAATGTCAGCTAAGTCTTTTTGCCAGCTAAAAACTCGAATGGAGTAACTCGAGTTTTGACTTAGGGGTTCTAAGATGGCTTGGTTTAGAGTTATCACTAATTGTCTACAATCATTATTTTTAAGCTTTTTTTTCTTTATTGAGATTATAGCATTAGTTTATGAGGTTAGACTTGAAGTATTGTGACTTGGTTTTGCTTATACTGATTACATCTAAAAATGAGTTTTTGTGCCTTTTTAAAGGCAGAAAGAAGGATTTATGAGTTACACGCCGCAAAAGTCAGATAAGTTTACCTTTGGTCTTTGGACGGTTGGCAATATAGGGCGTGACCCTTTTGGTGAGCCTACTCGCCAAGCGCTGAGCGCGCCTTATATGGTGGAGAAGCTTTCTAAATTAGGGGCTTGGGGTGTGAATTTACATGATAATGACCTTGTACCCATTACGGCAAGCACGCAAGAGCGTGACAAAATTGTAAAGGAATTTAAGCAAGCCCTTGCAGATAACGGCATGGTTGTTCCTATGGCAACCACCAATTTATTTAGTGACCCTGCTTTTAAAGATGGTGCCTTTACAAGTCCGGACGCAAACGTAAGAGCTTACGCTTTACAAAAAACCATGAATTCTATGGATTTAGGTCAAGAACTTGGCGCGAGTACTTACGTGTTTTGGGGTGGGCGCGAAGGTGCAGAGGTTGATGCTGGGCAAAATGGTCTAGATGGCTTAGCTCGCTTTAGAGAAGCCCTCAATTTCTTATGTGAATACAGTAAAGACCAAGGTTACAACTACAGATTTGCACTCGAGCCTAAACCCAATGAACCACGGGGTGATATTTACTTACCAACAGCAGGTTCTATGCTTGGCTTTATTGCTACTTTAGAGCATAGTGACATGGTGGGGGTTAACCCTGAGTTTGCCCATGACACCATGGCTGGGCTTAACTTTGTTCACGCGGTTGCGCAGATTATTGACGCCGGTAAACTCTTTCATATTGACCTTAATGATCAAAAAATGGGTCGTTTTGACCAAGATTTACGCTTTGGTGCTGAGAACATAAAAGCCGCCTTTTTGCTGGTGCAACTCTTAGAAAGTACTGGCTATGATGGCCCTAGGCATTTTGATGCACACGCCTTACGCACCGAAGACGAAGCAGGCGTTTGGGAGTTCGCTAAAGGCTGCATGAGAACCTACTTAATCATGAAAGAAAAAGCACAGCAATTTAATGAAGATAAAGAAATTCAAGCTTGCCTAGCGCACTACAAAGTACAAAACGAAGAACTCGAGCGTCTTTCTAAGAGCTACTCGAGTGCTAATGCCGCGGCGCTTAAAGCTGCTAGTTTTGATCGTGTGGCTTTGGGTCAGCGTGGACCGGGTTTAGAGAAGCTTGATCAACTAACCATTGATTTGCTTCTTGGGGTTCGCTAAGTGAAAAGAGACGTAGCCTTTAAGGTTAGTTTATGAGTCAAGTTGCTTTGGGGCTAGATTTGGGTACGAGTGGCGTTAGGGTTTTAGCTGTTAATGCAAATGGCGAGGTCATTGCTGAGGTTAATAAGCATTATCCGTTACTCACACCCCAACCCGGCTGGACGGAACAAAACCCTAGTGACTGGGTTCGTGAAAGCGTGGCTGCTCTTAAAGAGATGGCTGAGCGTCTTTCTGAGCATGAGATTGTTGCGCTGGGTTTATCAGGGCAAATGCACGGCATGGTTCCTTTAGATGCTCAAACTCGAGTGGTTCGACCTGCTTTGTTGTGGAATGATCAGCGTACAGAGTCTGCTGTGAGCGAAATGGAGCAGCGTGTACCTCGCTCTGACATGATTTTGCGTACCGGTAATCCTGCCATAACGGGTTTTCATGTTTGTAAGCTTATTTGGATGCGGCAACAAGAGCCAGATAATTTTGCCAAAACTAAGCATTCACTCTTACCCAAAGACTATTTAGGGTTTGTACTGACTGGCACTATGGCGTCTGAACCTTCAGATAATTCTGGTACCAATTGTTTTCATTTGGCTTCTAAAACATGGGATGAAGAAGTCTTAAGCGCACTTGACTTAAGCCCCTCTCTATTTCCAGATGTTCTGGCATCTCATGAACAAACGGGCACGCTAACAACAGACATGGCTAAAGCCACAAGCCTGCCTGCTAACTTGCCTGTGATTGCTGGTGCTGGAGATAACGCTGCTGCTGCCACAGGCTTAGGCTTGTCCAGCAAAAACTTGGGTTTGGGTAGTGTAAGCCTAGGAACATCAGGTGTCATTTTTGCACCCTTAAAAGAAGCCACGCCTGACCCTGACGGCAGAGTCCATCTGTTTTGCCATGCAGATGGCGGTTATAACCTATTAGGCGTAACCCTTTCAGCAGCAGGAAGTCTGCAGTGGTACCACGACACCTTAGCTTCTGATCAAGCTTTTACAGAACTGATAGAAAAAGCGGAATCAAGCCCCATTGGCGCAAATGGTGTTAGTTTTAAACCCTACCTTGCAGGAGAACGCACCCCCCATATGAACCCAAACTTACGTGGTTCTTTAACGGGACTGAGTTTAGCCACTAACCAAGCAGACATAACCCGAAGTGTCTTAGAAGGCGTTGCGTTTAGCTTAAAAGATGCCCAAAACGTTATTAGTCCCTTAAGCCCTCTAAGCTCAGCCTTAGCAACGGGTGGGGGTGCCCAAAGTCAATTCTGGTTACAAATGGTCTCAGATGTACTGGCTTTACCCCTCAGCATTCCTAGCTTCAACCAAGGGGCAGCATACGGCGCAGCTCTTTTAGCTCTAAAAGGCACTAAAATCATAAAAGACACACTCGAGCTAAGTACAAGCAAAGCAACTACTGAAGTAAGACCCAACAACAGCAGTGCTTATGAACAAGCATTTGAAAGATACCAAAGCATAAAGCTATAACTAATACCAAAGTGCCGATTTAATGTCACAA
>CAZWJZ010000173.1:0-1917 GCA_964634665.1 uncultured bacterium
CATGGGCTCATCATGTCGGTGAATGGCTTCATGACAGCAAAACCAAAGTTATTAACCTTATCTTTTGTATTCAACTTTTGTCCCGTACTTAGCCTCATTAGGCACAACGGCCGGTACAGCACCTTCTTCAGATTGGGCATCTCGTACAACGTCTGCCCATTTGCTCATAAAGCCTGCTACATCCATATTAAAGTGTTCGCACAAAAACTTGAATGTCTCCTGTCCAGCCAAGTCGCTCATCTCGTTGTGGACAATCGGTCGGTACGTCTAAAAAGTTTTCTCGCTGACCCAACAAAATATTGCTTTGTAGTTGGTTTAAGAGAGGGTCTGAGCATTCAAATTTACCCGTCTCAGGCATGACGGAGTGCAAGACGATACCTGTTAAAAGTATCAGCTGTAACTTCATTTGGGTAGTTTTTAATTTCGACATAACGAAAACCGTGAAAGGTGAATTTTGTTTCCCAAACTTCTTCCCCATCACCTTTAAAGGTATAGACATCTGTAGCCGTTGCTGTTCGCAAATTATCTGTATAGATTTGCCCATTCTCATCAAGCACTTCAGCAAAGCGCAACACAATTGGTGTGCCTCTTGGCGCAGACCCTTTAAAACGAACCCTACCCACCATATTCCGACCAAAATCAACAGTATCTCGTTTACTCAAAAAATCTTGACGCGTTTCGATTGGCGCAGCAGCTTTAAGCTCGAGTATTCTTTGAATCATAGCTGCATTGCTGGCTGCGAGCCTTATAGTTGGGTGATTATGCGTCTCAACAGCTAACCAGTCAGAATCATCATAAGAGGGTTTATCCCAAGCTCCAAGCTCGAGTCTTGCATCATAAGCTTCACCCATGAGCATATCACTCTCTAGAATGGGACCAAATTGATGTTTCCAGCTTGCATCTTTTGTAATTGTTTCACGGCTACCATCTTCATAACTAAGCTCGAGTTGAGCTAAAAACTGTGCCTTATCAACATAGGTTTGCCGGTTGCCCATACCTACAAAGCCAGCAGCCCAGCCATCTCCAAGCATAGATCCCAGCGTATTTTCGCCTTGCTTTACTTGGCTTGAAACATCATAAACTTGGTTTTTCACTTGTTTTACGTAATCTGTCCAGCCGGGTGCAAACACGTCTTGACCAACCGTTTCACCGTTAAGTGAGCATTCGTAAACACCTAAAGCAGTCGAGTAAAGTCGTGCCTTTAGGATAGGCTTGCTTACCTTAAAGGTTTTGCGAAAAAACGGTACAGGGATACTTGACCTTGCACCCCCTGAGAGTGCCGCAGATATCCAACAAGCTTGCCAGTCACTAGGCTCGAGTAAACCCATTTCAAAGCAAGCAATCTCACTTTCATTTTTATTGCCTTCTTCATCCCAAACGCTTACCTGCCAGTAAACACGCTGTCTGGAGTTTAAACTGCTCCCTTCATAAGCTACATGTATAAACTGATCTGAGTTTTGCTTGCCACTGGTCCAAAGATCAGCATTGGCTTCGCTTAACAGGTCAGCAGAGCTTGCCGCTAATACCTGATAAGCGCTTTGTTTTACGCCTCGCCTAGCTGCCTTTAACTGCCAATAAAACCTTGGTGTTCTTATATCAATGCCAAGCGGATTTTCTCGCTACTCTGTTCTTAGCTTGATTATTTCAGTCATACTTAACGGGCACCACAAGCTTGCAAACAAGCCTGCATATGGCCTCTTGTTTCAGCTGCGATAATACTGCAGCGAGTAACATCGTAGTCCTTAGCGCCAATCACTTCAAGATTTAAGGGTCCTGAGTAGCCACCCTCATGAAGCGTACGAATATAACCCACCAAATCAATATCTCCACGACCATTTGCTTGATTTTCGGGTGTTCCGGGTCCTTGCTGACGACCAAGACAATCACGAATATGCACATGCTTAACTCTAGAAATTA
>CAZWJZ010000173.1:1927-4288 GCA_964634665.1 uncultured bacterium
AGCGTCGACAGGATTTTCATTAGCACGATAAATATGAGATGGGTCCATATCAATACCAAAAGCACTCGAGCTTATGGCTTCCATAATTTTTAGGGTTGTGGGTGTGTTGTAAACGCTTTGACCCACATGTGCTTTGACGCACAAGGTTATGCCGTAATGCTCCGCTCGGTCAGCGAGTTTTCCTAAAGAATCAATAGAGGCTTGCAGGGTATCAGGGTCATCTGTTTTACCACCCGGACCACAGTTAATAATAGGAATACCAATTTCAACGGCAGCCTGCATGGCTTGCTCCATAACCGCGGGGTCTTGCTTGGGTTGCTCCATTGCTAAAAGCTCGAGTCCGTAGTCTTTTGATAATCTCTTAACTTCTGGAACAATCTCGCGCCAGCGATCTAGAACTAAGTGTTCACTCATGCCGTCAATGGCTGAAACTTCTACACCGTCATAGCCTGCAAGGGCTAAATATTTAAAGGCAGTCTCCATGTCATGACCGCCAAAAAGAACTGTATTTGCTCCTAATTTCATATCTTTTCCTTTCTTTCAGGCTAGCTAAGCCTAATCTTTCTTATAGCCGTACGCCTGCATAGCTGCTTCAAAAAAATCAAAATAATGCCTGCCCTTATCTAGCTTCCATCTTTCTACTGCTTCTCGCCGCACAATGATGCGACCTAATTTAATGCCTAAGAAAGACTCAATTTTTTCGAGGGTTTCTTCTTGATTTAAGACAAAATCTTCAAATCGAATTTCAAGCCAGTGCTTTGGTTTGGGGGTTGCTTTTACTAAGTCGTATTGGTACTTCCAAGATATAGCTCGGCGCATACGAACATCTTCGGTGATTGGGTAGCGAATGTTAAAACGCCCTAAATCATCCGTAGCATGTTTACTCAAGATGCTGTCTCTTGGGTCACGAATCCAGAATATATATTTTGCCTCAGGGAACATGCGAATTATCCAAGGGTAGCAAAGGGTTGTTTCAGGAATCTTCCAGCCTTTGTTAGGTGATTCGTCTGTTATAACGGAGTCAAGGTATCGCTCTATGAGTTCCTTAAATTCTGGTGGGATGTCTGCATTGATGGCTCGACTAAAATCCCAGTTTAAGCCCTCAGTATGTTGCACGTAGTTTGCAAATATGCGGCAAGCGTCGTACATAGCTTCGGGAGGCACAAGGTCACCCGAAGCGTTGAGGAGTTTACCCATATATACGCCACTAGCGTATAAGGTGTGGGAGATAGCCCTCGTCCCTGAGTGACCTCTCCCAATCACGGTAATGAGAGACATTAGAGGTTAATAACCTGCCCTGTTTCCCAAGATTCAATGCAAGCCTCAATAACTGTTTGCCCTTTAAGAGCATCTTCACCCGAAGCAGAAATAGCTGCAGGATCTACCTCATTTAAGTTTTCATCAATCCAGACATTTATGCGACTAGCAAAGGTTTCACTAAAATGCTTCATGCCGCCCACATAATCTTGCTGCTCGAGTTCTTTCTCATAACGAGGGTAAAAGGTTAGGTGTTCACAGGCATCTTGCAATACAAAGCGCCCTTCTGAACCAACCACATCAAGGGTTTCAAGACCGTAAGTACCGGCTGCGCCGAAGTTACCTTCATAGCTGCCCCTTAAATGCCCAATAATGCCATTTTCATAAAGCACATTTACTTGAACATTACTCCAAATGCTGCGTCCTTTACCTTTTTTAAAAAAAGCATGTACTTTTGTTACTTCTGAGTCCGCATAGTAGCGCATAATGTCAAATGAATGAGGGTGCAAGGCGCGCATATGAAAATGAGGAGAGCTTTCGTTTGGGTTGTTAATCCACATGGTTAAATCAATCATGTTGAGCTCACCCAAACGACCTTGATTAACCCAGTCTTTAGCTAAAGCAGCGGCTGGTGTAAAGCGGTGGTTTAAATTAATGCCATATCGAAGGTTTTTTTCTCTGGCTAAAGCCACCATCTCAGCAGCTTTTGGCAGTTCATTAGAAATAGGTTTTTCACCTAAAACGGGTATGCCCGCATTTAAGAGTTCAACGGTAGGTTCATAATGATCGCCACCATTTTCCATGCCCGCCGTGCAAACACTCGCTGCATCTATCTGGATGCCACTTGCTAGCATCTCAGCAATACTCGTAAACGCCTGAGCGCCATATTTTTCAGCACCTTCTTTAGCTTTATCTGCAAGAGCATCACAAATTGCAACTATCTGACAATCAGGATGCGCCGCATACACTCGAGCGTGTGTGTTTCCTATATTTCCTATTCCTACTATTGCAACCTTTAGTGGCATGTTTTTCCTTTCTTCGTAGCTTAGTCGCTATTTTTAGGCTTTTTTGTGGTTTTCTTCTTTGTGCTTGCTTTTGCTTTTG
>CAZWJZ010000173.1:4388-9079 GCA_964634665.1 uncultured bacterium
CTTTTGCTTGCTTTTTTGTCTGCTGCTTGTAGCTTAGCGGCTTGTGTTGGGTCACCTATATGCAAGCTGTCATAGGCTTGTTGAGAAGATGTAAACGACCCGATTCCCTTTTTTCCATGCCAATCACCTTGATGATTAATAGGGTTAGGTTTGCCAGTTTCTTTTTCGCGTTTAGCTATATGGGCCTCCATGCGTGCTCGTAAAAAAGCAACCACTTCAGGCTGAGTTTCGGCTAGGTTAGTATTTTCTTCAGGGTCATTAATAAGATTGTAAAGCTCTATTTCTGGCTTAAAGTGAAAGTCTGGTTCTAAAGCAATAATTAACTTCCATTCGGGCGTGCGCCAACCGTGTTTGCGCATCCAAGTGCATTCTGTAATGTAGATTTCACTGTCAAAGGAACTTGCTTCACCCATAACTAGTTTCATGAGGCTCTGACCATCAAAGCTCGAGTCTTTAGCTTTTATGCCTGCTAACTCAAGAATGGTTGGTAACAAATCTTTATGCTGGTTAAAGCCAGAAATACGCGTATTTTCAGGTACTTTTTTGGGGTAGCGAATAATCAAAGGTACATGTAAAACATTGTCATAAATACCATGATGATCAAACCAGCATTCATGCTCATAAAGCGTTTCACCATGATCACCATTAATGACTACAATAGTGTCATCTAAAATGCCTTGCTGCTCGAGTGTTGTGAATAGGCTTTTTATACAAGCGTCCATGTAAGCAATGGCACCGTCATATTGGGCTATTACATAGTCTTTGTCGCTTATACCGGGTGGCATCCAGCTGGCAAAGAAGTCTCTAAAGGGTTTGAAATTCATGACGGGTTCCATAGATTTATTGGCTGGGTCTAGCTCGTTACCGTGGTAAAACATGCGTTCATAAGGTGTAGGTGGTAAGTAAGGTGCGTGTGGGTCCATGTGTCGTAACAATAAAAAGAAGGGCTTGTCTTCAGCTGCAAGACGAGTAATTTCAGGAATGGTTACGTCATTTAGATTTTGCGCTTTAGGGCTTCTTCCTTCATTCCATGAACCCCATCCTTCAAAGTCAATATACTTATCAAAACCTCTAGAGCTTGGGTTACCTGTGAAGCCTACACAAGTACTGTTGTAGCCCTCTTCTTTAAGAATTTCGGCCATTGTCTTGATGTCTTTTCTTAAACCGCCCTGATGTCTCAACGCAACCACTTGCGTTCCAAAAACATCTTTTCCTGTGAGCATTGATGCGTATGCACTGGTGGTGGGTACATGCGCACTAATGGTGTTTTCAAATAACGTTCCAGCTTTTGCGAAGGCATCTATATGGGGGGTTGTGAGCCTCTCATAGCCATAACTGCTCATGTGGCTTGCTTTGAGAGAGTCAATGGCTATAAGCAAAATATTGGGCTTACGCTTTTTCATGTTTAGCTCCTTGATCTAAACGTTTGCCTTCTAGGGCTAGGTTCAGCTAGTTAAAATGCCTATTGCGAATGACAAAACAATTTAGTGCCATTCATAATTGCTTGTACTTTTTACTTTGCTTATCAGCAAATTTTTCATGAACCTTTAAAATGACTTTACACGTGTAAGTTAAAGATGTCAATAATCTAGCAGCAAACCTTTCAATTGATACTAACAAACGGTTCTTCTCTCATAAAAACCTCAAGGCTTTGTAGCATAATTCACAAATAATACTGCTCTACTTCCATATTAATCAACAAAATTTACCCCCTTCACAAACTAAAATGAGCATGCTAAGCTTACACGTGTAACTTACAATTTATTATTTGAATTACAGCGAGCCTGCGTTTACGTCATCTATAAAAGCTCGAGTATTTCTGCATTGTTTTCATTAGCTCTTTAAGTCTAAGTTTGTGAGCATGAGTTTGGAGGTGCTATAGGTATTTGCTATTGACTTGAGTAAGTGGCAGTTTTAGTGATGTTTCTTTTTTTGCACTTTAATATTTAAAAGGGAGAATTAATGTTTAAAAAACTCTTGGGCATTTTTGTTTTAGCCTCATTTTTTGTAACAGTCTGGGCGCAACCTTCAGGTTTACCTGTTGATGTCCCACGCGAAGAACTTTTTGTTACAGACCAAATTTATCGTTTTGGTAACCCTGGCGACTTCAACCTGTGGATGGGTGGACAGGCACCTCACAATCACGCTTTGATGATGGAAACCCTTTGGTACCGCGACCAAGAAACAGGCGAGCGTATTATGGGTGCAGCTTCTTCTGGCCCTGTATACAATGAAGACTTTACCCAAATGACCGTAACTCTACGTGACAATCTTATGTGGAGTGACGGTGTTGCATTTACAGCAGATGATCTTGTCTATACAGTACAAAAAATCAATGACACTGAGGGCTTAACTGGCAGTGGTGGCTGGAAAGCACAACTAAATCAGTACATGGCATCAGTTGAAAAAACTGACGACTACACCGTGCAGTTTAATCTTCTAGAGGCAAATCCACGCTTTCATAGCCTCTTTGAGACTCGCTGGAATGGTATCTACATCATGCCTAAACATGTCATTGAAACCATTGATGACCTAACAACTGACACTTTTTCTAACCCTGTAGTTCTGGGGGCTTATTTACCAACTCAATTTGATCCAAATGGTTACTGGACTTTATATGAGCGCCGTGCAGATTGGGAAAACACCCCGGCTGGTATCATTACAGGGAATCCTGGCCCTAAATACGTTATGATTATTTTTTATGGTGATAGTGCCAGAAAAGCAATTGCCATGTCACGTGGTGAGCTAGATGTCTACTTTGACGCAGACTACGAAGCCTTCCAGACAACCCTCGACTCTACCCCAAGCGCACGTTCGTGGTACACAGAGTTCCCATGGGCTTACCCAAACGAAGTTAGTACCCGTCAATTTGTCTTTAACCAAGAAATTGACGATGGCTTATATGCAAACAAAGATGTACGCTGGGCATTGGCACTCGCCTTAAACATTGTGGAACTTCAAACCGAATACATTGGTGGTGTTGCAAAAGTTACCCCAATGCCAGTTCCTCCTACCGCTTCTTTAAGTGCTCTTTACCATGAGCCCATGGAAGAATGGTTACAAAGCATCGAGATAGATTTAGGCAACGGCGAGATGTATAGCCCTTATGACCCAACTGTGCCTGAGCAAATTGCTTCATGGGCTGAGGGTCAAGGCTATACAGTACCAGGTACACCCCGTGACGTTTTTGGTACGGGCTGGTGGAAGTTTGACACAGAAGCTGCTGAGACCCTGCTTGTAAATAATGGCTTTAGTCGTGACAATCGTGGTAATTGGCTAAAACCAGACGGAACCCCTTGGCAGCTCCAAATCATTTCTCCTCCTGATGAGAACGATGCCTTCCGTATGGCCAATGCCGCAGCAGACATGTGGAGTGAATTTGGTATTGACGTAGATTTACAAGGCCCTGAGCGTAACGTAGTTGATCAAAACCGCTGGGTCGGTCAATTTGATGTCAGCACCCCTTGGTATAGCTTTGTGCAGGCTTCTGGCGATTCATGGCCAGAAACCCGTGGCTGGCATCCTCAATACTATGTGCCAAATGGCGAAGATTACCGTAGTAATGGTGGTAGCAACGAAGCCCGTATCAATGATCCTAAAATTGGTGAATTCATTGATGCCATGGCAGCCGTTGATCCATCTAGCGATGAAAATGTTCAAATTACCCAAGACTTCTTAAAGTACTTCACCGAAGAAATGTACTTCATTACTACAATTAGCTTTAAAAAGTTCGTCACTTGGGATGAGCGCTACTGGACAGGTTTCCCAACCGCAGAAAATCCAGATTACATGCCTCTATATTGGTTCCACGGTGGCAAGTTTGCCTTCCAAAACTTAAAGCCCGTCCAGTAACACTAGAGCTATTTCGAGAATGTGGCTAAGCCACATTCTCATTCTTTTATTTTAATATCAAAATTTATTTTCATAATCAGGAGAAACACGTGACACAATTCGATAGAGGTAAATTCTTGTGAAGCTTTTAAGAACCTTTGTTTTACCCCGTATCGTTCAGTATTTGGTCGTTATCTTTATAGGCATCACTCTAACCTTTCTTATACCTAGATTGTCGCCCATTAATCCTGTTGATAATGCGCTAGGAAGGTTAACAGCTTTTCAATCCATGTCACCCGAAGCAACAGTGGCTTTAAGAGAATCCTTAATGGATCTTTATGGACTTGATGGCAACCTATTTGAGCAATACATAAGTTTTTGGAAACGCGTTCTCGTTTTTGATTTAGGGCCTTCTTTTACCGTTTTTCCTACACCTGTTAGCAAACTCATTGGAAACAGCATTGGTTGGACTGTAGGCTTACTTAGTTTATCGATTGTATTAGCATGGGTAATAGGTTTAATTTTAGGAACACTAGCTGGCTTTTTTCCGAATGCATGGTGGGCTAGAACTCTAGAAAATTCTCTAATTGTCATATACCCTATCCCCTATTACATTGTCGCTTTTGTCTTGCTTATGGCCTTTACTTATTACTTACCTATTTTTCCGCTAGTTGGTGGCTCAAAAGGAACACCTGGATTCACTTGGAGTTATATAAGCAGTCTGCTCTACTACGGATTTATGCCCGCATTATCCTTAGTAATAGGTGGAGTTGCGTTCCGTTTTATTATCTCCAAAGCACTTACCTCAACAGAACGCTCGAGTGACTATGTACGATTTGCAGAAATGGCTGCCTTACCTA
>CAZWJZ010000173.1:9089-9713 GCA_964634665.1 uncultured bacterium
CTAAGCATAAAATCTTGTTTTCTTACCTTATTCGTAATACTTTGCTCCCTCAAGTTACTGATTTAGGTCTTTCACTTGGACTTATTTTTGAGGGGGCACTTATCACCGAAGCCGTCTTTGGCTACCCTGGCCTTGGCACTTTGCTCTTGGGTGCCATTAATTCGGCTGACTATAACATTATTATGGGCATTACTCTTTTATCAATTGTTGGTATTGCAACGGCATCTTTGCTAGTTGATTTGAGCTATCCCTTAATTGATCCACGGGTTCGTTACGGTTAGGATAATGATGAAAACGATTTTCGGTTTATTTCGCTATAGTCCATCTTTCCGAATCGGTGCCATCATCTTATTTTTGGTCTTTATTTTGCTAATACTTTCCTTTTTCTCGCCTTATTCTCCTGATAGAAGACGGGTTGTTCCACGTAACGAACCACCCTCCATAGAGCATGTCATGGGCACCAATTCGCAGGGGCAAGATGTTTTTTGGATGCTTACCTTTGCCATTCGTAACAGTCTTTTGGTGGCTGGGCTTGCCGTAGGTATTGGTCGTGGTATTGGGGTTTTTTTAGGTCTTATATCAGGTTACCTTGGTGGCACTTGGGACCGAATTCTATCTGGCATT
>CAZWJZ010000174.1:0-3809 GCA_964634665.1 uncultured bacterium
TAGAAAATTTGATATCGAATGCCTCTACGCTTCAAGCGCAGTGAGTGACCCTATCTTCAAAGACATAGCTCGTTATCATATAGAGCAAAGCATGACAAACGTAATCAAAGCCTAATTACTCAAAAATACGGTTATACCCATTAAGTGCAGCCACGCGATAAGCCTCCGCCATGGTTGGATAATTAAACGTTGTATTCAAAAAATATTCTAAAGTATTCTCTTCATCTTGTTGCATCATAATTGCCTGACCAATGTGAATAATCTCAGCAGCATTCACCCCAAAACAATGAATGCCCAAAATACGCAAGCTATCCCTATGAAACAAAATTTTCAACTGACCAATAGCACGACCCATAATCTGCGCCCTTGCTAAATTCTTAAAGTGAGAATGCCCTACCTCGTAAGGTACTTTTTCCTCAGTAAGCTCCCGCTCAGTCTTACCCACCGAACTAATCTCAGGGCTCGTATAAATACCTGTAGGAATATCACTCGGACGATTCACATTTTCAGCCTTACCCAACAAATGACGAATCGCATTACGCCCTTGCGTATAAGCAGCACTCGCTAGAGCAGGCCAACCAATCACATCACCCACAGCATAAACATGAGCCAAAAGGGTTTGAAAATTCTCATTAATCTCAAGCTGCCCACGAGAATTAGCCTTTAAACCAAGCGCATCCAAACCCAAATCATCTGTGTTACCGGTGCGACCATTCGCCCACAGCAAAACATCAGACTTAATTTTTTTACCACTCTCTAAACAAAGTACTACACCATCTTGCGTACCCGAAATACTCTTATAAACCTCATTATGACGAATCAACACACCTTGATCACGTAAATGATAAGAAAGCGCATCAATAATCTCATCATCAAGAAAACTCAAGAGCTTATCACGAGAATTAATAAGATTAATCTTAATGCCCATATTCTTAAACATGCTCGCGTATTCACAACCAATAACACCCGCACCATAAATCGTCATTGACTGAGGTGTAAACGGTAAATCAAGAATCGTGTCACTATCAAAAATACGCGGATGCTCAAAATCAACATTCTCAGGATGATAAGGCCGCGAACCTGTCGCAATTACAAAATGAGAAGCCGTGAGTGTTTTTTCATTGTCAATCTGCACACTGTATTCACTCGCAAATCGCGCTGTTCCCCTAATAACATCAATGTCATTACGGTCATAAAAACCACGACGCATGGTTACTTGCTTAGAAATGACATCTGTAGCTTTTAGTCTGAGTTTAGGAAAATCAAAATCAACCTGCACACCTTCTCGCAGCATTAGGCGTTTCGTATCTGTTACTTGACTAATAGAATGCCGTAACGCTTTACTAGGAATAGTGCCCCAGTGCGTACAGCCCCCACCAATTTGCTCGTACTTCTCAATAACAGCAACCCGCTTACCAGACTTAACTGCCTGCATTGCTGCGCCCTCACCGCCAGGCCCAGTACCAATAACTATAAGATCATAATCAAAATGATCGGGCGTAGGAGAGGGTTTTGTTTGAGTGGATTCTTTAGGTTTAGTTGATTTAGATTCAGCCATTTGCTCAACCATAGCATTTAGCTTAAAGCCTAATAGGATTATATTAAACGCTATTCTTCAATGCCCTAGCGCATTGAAGAATAGCGTTGTAAGACTTTGTAAATAATAATGACGTGGCTACGCCCTATAAATTTATAGGACTTACGCAGCGCTTTAACACAAAGTCATAGGGTAAGTAGGCTTCTTAAGTTGTTGTCTCATGTAATCATCAAGTAAAGAGAACTTAAGCTGATAAACGTTGGAGTTGAGCTCGATAGCAAGCCGCTTTAAGTGTGCCCAGACAAGAAAGGAACAAGCGATGTGATTGCGTAAAGCTCTGCTAAGGTGACACGTAAAGCTCGTATTCAACGTAATCATATTGCTTGTTCTTTCCTCGTTTGGACTAGATTTGCTCAACTTGCTCGTCAAAGCAAGCAAACTCTTTATCAACTCAAGCACGGTTTACTTGATGACTACCTCACTCAACAGCTTAAAAATCCGACCCTAAGGATGACCCTTGCGTAAGTCCTACTGAAGAAAGATTATCTGTCTTAGATCATCTGATTTGAGCATTGAAACATAATTAACGTAACTTTTTTTATACCTTTTGCTTTGCCAATCAAAACAAAGCTTGCTACTTTAGGCAAACAAAAGATTCACTTTGCTTTAGCTGCCTGCCACAAAGACCATTGACCAAAGCTGTTTGAGATGCAACGATTAAGCCATGAATTTAAGTCGGTCTGAAGAACTTTTTCAACAATCAAAACAAGTTATTCCTGGGGGGGTTAATTCACCTGTACGTGCCTTTGCCAGTGTCGGGGGAACCCCACGCTTTATAGCTCGAGCTAAAGGCTCAAAACTATGGGATGCTGATGGTAATGAATACATAGATGCTATTGGTTCTTGGGGCCCCATGATTATGGGTCACGCACACCCTGAAGTGCTGGAGGCTATAAACCAAGCTGCGGCATTAGGAACAAGCTTTGGTGCACCCACCGAAAGAGAACTCGAGCTTGCTAAATTGGTGATTGAGCGCTACCCAAGTTGTGAGCGGCTAAGGTTTGTTAATTCGGGTACTGAGGCAACCATGAGTGCGCTTAGGGTTGCTCGTGGGGCTACAGGTCGTGATTACTTTATTAAATTTGAAGGCAATTATCATGGTCATGCTGATTCACTTTTGGTTGCTGCGGGTTCAGGTGCTATGACAACAGGTGTGCCTTCAAGTGCAGGTGTTCCTGCTGATACGGTCAAAACAACCTTAGTTGCTAAGTACAATGATCTTGACTCAGTTAAAGCGCTTTTTGAGCAATACCCAGATGCAATTGCCGCCATTATTCTAGAGCCTGTAGTCGGCAATATGGGTGTTGTTATACCCATAGATGCTTTTCTAAAAGGCTTGCGTGACCTTTGTCATAAGTACGGCGCACTTTTGGTCATAGATGAAGTTATGACGGGCTTTCGCCTGGCAGCAGGTGGCGCTATAGAACGCTTCAACATAGACGCAGACCTTATTTGCTGGGGAAAAATAATTGGTGGTGGTTTACCTGTAGGAGCCTACGGGGGTAAAGCAAGCATAATGGATAATGTTTCACCCCTTGGCAAAGTTTATCAAGCAGGAACGTTATCAGGAAACCCGCTAGCCATGGCTGCAGGTATTGCTAGTCTAAAACTTATGAACGGCACAGCAGACTTATACAGCTCACTAGAAGCCAAAACAGCAAAACTCGAGCTTGGTCTAAAAGAAGCTGCTTTAGAAGCGTCTGTTGAGACGGTCATTAATCGGGTCGGGTCTATGATTACGGTTTTCTTTACAACCGAAGCTGTTTTTGATTTTGTATCAGCAAGCAAAACAAATACCAGCTTATTTGCGCGTTGGTTTCAGGCTTTATTAAGTGGAGGGGTTTACTGGCCTGCAAGTAACTATGAAGCAGCCTTTTTATCTTACGCGCATAGTGACACTGATATTCAAAAAATGATTGAGGTTGCTGCAACAGCCTTTAAACAACTGCCTGAGCAGCCTTAAGCGTAAAGCTAACATGAAAAGCCTACTTATTTGTCTATTTGGTCTAGCGACCATTTTTGCCCAAGAACCCTTGCGGGTAGGTATGAAACAATCAGCCCCCTTCACCATGACTAACGAGCAAGGTGATTGGGAAGGCATAAGTTTTACGTTATGGGACGCCATAGCCACTGATTTAGGGCTCGAGTATCTGATTGAAGAGCGAGATTTGCCGAGCTTACTTGCAGGCGTTGAAGATGGTAGTCTAGATAT
>CAZWJZ010000174.1:3819-9688 GCA_964634665.1 uncultured bacterium
TGTTGGGGCGATTACGATTACAGAAGAGCGTGAAGTAGCCTTTGACTTTAGCACTAGTTTTTTTAATACGGGTCTGTCAATTGCCGTGAGAAAAGAACAAGCTGGGTTTCTTAGTATTCTAAGAGGACTCTTCAATACGCAACTTTTGCTGGTGTTTTTTGTGCTCTTAGCTGGCCTTATTTTGGTGAGTTTACTCGTTTGGTTTTTTGAGCGCAGTCATCATGAAAACCCTAGGCAGAAGCACAGCCCTGCACATGGCATTGGCTGGGGCTTATGGTGGTCTATGATTACCTTAATTGGTTATGATGACGTGCAACCCATGAGTCTGGGGGGGCGTATTGTCGCGGTATTTTGGATGATTGCTTCGGTGATAGGCGTTTCGGTTTTAACGGCAGTCTTAACAACCGTACTTACTTTAGATCGTCTTGAAAATCGTATTCAAAGTGAAGCAGATCTAGCCAGAGTACAAGTTGCATCTGTGACAGGCTCGAGTAGCGCGTCGTACTTAGAGCGAAACCGCGTGGTGTATCAGCCTTATTCATCTATAGCCGAGGGTTTAGCTGCGGTAGCGGAAGCTGAGGTTGACGCTATGGTTTATGACAAACCTTTATTGCAGTATTTGGTTTTAGAGGATTACCCTAAGAGCTTAGAGGTGCTTGAGTTAACCTTTGATCCGCAAAATTATGCGTTTGCTTTGCAGCCAGCGAGTGAACTTCGTGAAGACATCAATCGTAGTTTGTTGCGCTTTGCAAGTCAAGCAGAATGGCGAGATGTTTTGTTAACGTATCTCGGAGAATTTTAGGTCTTCAGTTAAGTTGGCATCTCGTACCGAAAGCACTTCAACCCGGTTTCGACCGTTTTGCTTAGCTCTATAAAGCGCTCTATCAGCAAGTTGTAAGAGGCGCTCATAAGTTTCGTTTTCTTCAGGAACAAGACTAGCAACGCCAAAACTCGCTGTGACAACCTCATGAGTTAGGGAAGTTGCGTGAGGAACAGCTAAGGCCATAATATCTTTTCGTATTTTCTCAGCTAAGCTTGTTGCTCTTTTTAGACTTACATCGGGTAATGAAATAACAAACTCTTCACCCCCATAGCGAGCGACAAAGCCTAGGGTGCTAGGAAAATTATTGCTAAGGGTTTTGGCAACAAGCACCAGACATTCATCACCTTTAGAGTGCCCATAAGTGTCGTTGTAGCGTTTAAATGCATCAATATCTAAAACAATCATAGATAAAGGTGTTTCAAGTCGAAAAGCTTTATCCCAAAGTTTACGTATGGTTTGATCAAAATAGCGCCTGTTAGCAAGACTCGTCAAACCATCTTGCTGAGATTGCAATTTAAATACTTGGCTCATTTTTTGGAGCTCTTTGGCTAATTTTAAGAGTTGTTGTTCTTTTTGGCTAAGCTCTGCATTTATTTGTTTCAGCTGTTTTGTACTGTGCCTGAGTTGCTGCTCACGAAATTTGCGTGCATCTGTTTCTTGTTTTAGCCTTAAGGCTGACTGAATACGAGCAAAAAGCTCTATACGTGTAAAAGGTTTGGTCAAATAGTCATTAATGCCCACATCAAAGGCGCGCTCGAGTGCTTGCAAGTCAGCATTTGCAGTCAACATGATTATGGGAATATCTTTATATTTAGGGTTACTTTTTAAGCGTTTTGCGGCTTCTGTACCTGAAATACCTGGTAGGTTGTTGTCGATTAGCATAAGGTTAATACTCGAGCAGTTTGTTTCGTTTTTTAAACATTCAAATAATGCTTCGGCACTTACTAGCTCTTTGACATCAGAGTAGCCAGCTTCTTCAAGACTTTGCAGAAGTTTAACCCGTTGGCTTTTTGAATCTTCAATTAGTAAAATCATGCTGCTCATTCCTGTTAAAACTTAGCTAATCACGGACACCACATTAGCGGATTAACTAGCACCAAACTCTTACACGCCGGTATCCTTGAAAATGCTATTGACTAGTGCGTGTTTCAGAAATAGGGCAAGAAAGCTAAGTCGCTTTATTGCTAACCGCAAAAAGCCTTCACCAAAGATAGGCATTTGCGTAAAAGGATTGCTTTTAGGGTAATTCTTTTTTAAAAGCATTAAATTTACTGATTTACAACTTAAGAGTATCAGGAATTAAGCCTAGGCTAAAGATAATTCCTATTTCATAAAAGGGCAGATTTGCGTTTGCTTAAGTTACTTAAACCTAAGCACAAAAGGCTTAGTGGGGATGCTCATCTAAGCTAAATAGCAACAAGAATAGTGACACTTCAGTGACAAACAAAAAAGCAGACTCACCTAACATTAACTCTCGTGGAAAGACTTGTTCTTATTGGTGTATCGCACCGTCGTGGTGGCGCATTGGCTCTAGAAGCTTGGCAAGCCTTTGATGATGAACGCATAAAAGCGCAAGGTTTCTCTCACTTTGTACGAATAGCTACCTGTAATCGCTGGGATACCGTTTTGAGTCTTCCGAAACAGATGAACGTAGACGAAGCAAGACACAAATTAAGCCCCAACGGCCAAACCATAAAACCTTATGTTTATGTTGGTGATGCAGCCCTAGAGCAACTGACCCGCATTGCGTCTTCTTTAGATTCACTTAACCCAGGTGAAGACCAAATTATGAAGCAAGTGCGAGAAGCACACAAACAAGCACAGCAACAAGCACAATTAAATAAACGCTTATCTTTTGCTTTTGAAATTGCTCTTCGCATAGCTAAAAAAGTTAGGCGAGAGATTGACTTAGCCCCCATGAACAGCTCCTTATTTAGTTTAGCTAGACAAGATATAGAAGCCTTCCTTAAGCCTAACGAAGCCATAGCTGTTATTGGTTCAGGAGCTATGGGATCATTAGCAGCGCAATCGTTAAGCTTCTTAGGGTACGACGTCACAATCGTTAACCGAACCGAACAAAGAGCCAAACAGTTAGCCTTAAAATTTAACTGTAAGTACCAAAGCTTAGAAACCTTTTTAGCTCAAAGTCATAAGCTAAGAGCCATGGTGACAGCAACACCTATAAAAGACCTGTTCAACGAAGCTGAGTTAAAAAAACTAGCAAAACTCGAGCTTGTGGTTGATTTGGGTATGCCTAGAAATATGAATGCGCTTGCCTGCCAACAGCAGGGTGTTCGGGTGCTAGATGTTGATACGCTGCAAGTAGCAGGAGAGTTGCGTCGTGAAGAGCTATCTGTAAAGCTGGCTGAGGCAGATAAGCTTATTCAGGCTGAGTTAGCCTTAGCGTTCGATGACTGGGCTGAAAAAGAAATTGGTCCAGAAATTAAACAGCTTAGAGACTGGTATCTTGCTACACTGGGTGATAGTTTAGCGCCTGATGATGCCAAAACATTGGCGCATAAGTTTGCCCACGTACCCGTAAAAGGCTTAAGAGCCATAGCTCGAGCTTATGGGGTTGAGGCAGCTAAGTTATTTCTGAAAGAATGTGGACTTAGTGAACGAGTTTAGATTTTTTGTGATTAAGGTAATTTTGTGATAACGAGCTTTCGAATTGCAACACGTAAGAGTGACTTGGCGTTGTGGCAAGCAAATTGGGTTAAAGCTGAATTAGCGCATTTGGGCTATGCGTCAGAATTGATTTTAATTGATACGCATGGTGACCAAACCCAAGCAGCCAACAAAGCTTTTTCTCAAATGCAAGGTCAAGGTTTTTTTAGCAAAGCTGTGCAAGATGCAATTCTTGAAAATAAGGCTGATATAGCAGTACATTCTTTTAAAGATTTACCTAGTTTGGGTAGGGCTGAACTAGAAATTGCTGCGGTGAGCAAACGAGCAGATGCCCGTGATGTTTTACTTATTAAGCCAAACGCCTTTCAAAAAGATGCAGAGGTTTTCCCGTTAAAAAATAACGCTGTGATAGGCACAAGCGCAGTGCGCAGACAAAAGCAGCTTAATGCCCTCAGGCCAGACCTGCGCTGTCAAGAATTACGCGGTAACGTACCCACTCGAGTTCGGAAATTACGTGAAGGTGACTTAGATGCGATTGTTCTGGCGGCAGCTGGTTTAGAAAGATTAAAGTTAGATTTAGCGGGGCTTGAACGGGTCATACTCGAGCCTAGTGTTATGGTGCCTGCGCCAGCTCAGGGGGCGCTTGCTCTTGAGATTCGTCGTGCGGATTATGATTTGGCAGCTGTTTTGACTAATTTGCATGACATTGTGAGTTTTAAAGCGGTTGCTGCTGAGCGTGGGCTTATGGCGATGTTGCAGGGTGGCTGTCAGCTTGCCTTAGGTGCTTATGCTGAACTTAGCAACGGTAATATTTCTTTGAAAGCTTGGTATGAAGGACATTATGTTGAGTGTGACTATCCTTCTTCTGAAGGGGTTGCCATGCTCACGTTTGAAGCTTTGGGGAGGCCAACAGTATGAAAAAGTGTGCAAAGCAAAAAAAGCGTTATGAAGCTATGAGTATTTACAGTTTAAGAGGGGCATTATGAGGGTTGTTTTAACCTATTCTTTAGGTAGGCTTGTTGGTTTAGCTGAAGCTCTTTATGATGAGGGTTTTGATGTTGAGCACACACCTTTGATTGAAACTATTAGTTTGCAAGATGAAGAAACCAAACGTCAAGCACAAACCCTCGCTGACTGTCCGTGGCTGTTATTTACGAGTCAAAAAGCCGTTGAATCATGGCATACCTTAATGCAGGGTACTCAAAAGATTCACAATGAGGGCCAGAAATATGGTGTGGTGGGTCAACAAACAGCATTAGCTTTACGTCAGCGAGACTGTAAAATAGACCTCATTGCGCAACCTCAAAATGCCCAAGGCTTAATTAATTGTTTTACTTCGCACCCTGAAGCGTGTGGACCTGTGGGGCTACCCCAAGGCAACCTTGCCTTAAATGATCTTGAAACAGGGCTAGAGGGCATGGGTTTTGAAACACAAACGCTTACTATCTATGAAACACGCTCAAAAGAATGGCAAGCAAAACTAGCAAACATTATTGTCGTGGCTAGCCCCTCAGCGCTCGTTGCTATACCTGATGAAGTCGCTATTAAGGCGCAGTTCATTAGCCTCGGAAAAACCACGCAAGACGCCGTCACCCTAAAAGGCTGGAACGGCCTAAAAGCAACTGAACCCACCATAGACGCTGTCCTAGATGTCCTAGACCAACTGGTACCCGCATGATCAAAAGACCCCGCAGGTTACGCTCGAGTGTTGCCCTTCGTGAGCTTGTGGCTGAAACCTTTGTGCAGCCTCAAGACTTCATAATGCCTTACTTTGTAGTGGCAGGAAAAAACGAAGTCCAAGCCATAAATGCCCTGCCAGGCGTCTCAAGATACAGTGTTGATACCTTACTAGAGCAACTCGAGCGTTGTCTTACTTTAGGTATTAAGTCAGTGGTTTTGTTTGGGGTGCTTGATGAAAGTCAAAAAACGGCGGATGGTGCTGCTGCGAGCGATGCGCTAGGGCCTGTTAATCAAGCTTTGCTTGAAGCTAAAAAGCAGTTTGCTAATGACTTAGTACTTATGACAGATGTCTGCTTGTGTGCTTATACCGATCATGGGCACTGCGGCCTTTTAAAAGAAGAAAAAGAATCAATTAGAATTGATAATGATGCTAGTTTAGAGCAGCTTGCAGCTATGGCAGTATCCCACGCTCGAGCGGGCGCTGATTTTGTTTCTCCGAGTGACATGATGGATGGTCGTGTAAAAGCTATTCGTGATGCTCTAGATGCCGATGGCTTTTCTGATGTGGGCATTTTATCTTACGCAGTTAAATATGCATCGGCTTTTTATGGTCCGTTTCGTGAAGCGGCTGGCTCGTCACCCAGTAAAACGAGCAGAGCACCTAAAGATCGCAAAACGTACCAGATGGATTATCGGAATAGTTTAGAAGCTTTACGTGAGGCTGCCCTAGATGAAGAG
>CAZWJZ010000175.1:0-9657 GCA_964634665.1 uncultured bacterium
TTAACCTAAATCTACCTTTTTAACCAGATGTAATTAAGATACAAGGATGCTTAGTCATTTTTTACCTCTCAATGAAAAAAGGATGATGCTCAACACATCATCCTTAAGTTAGCGTTTTAAGGTTTTTACTTAAATTTCAATTAGCATTCTAGCGGGGTTTTCTACGGCGTCTTTGATTCGTTTTAAGAAGCTTACTGCGCCTTTACCATCTACAATTCGGTGGTCGTAGCTTAAGGCTAAGTACATCATTGGGCGAATGACCACTTCATCATTAAGAGCGATAGGGCGTTGTTGAATCGTGTGCATGCCCAAAACACCACTTTGTGGCGGGTTAATAATGGGGGTACTCATGAGACTACCAAACACCCCTCCATTTGAAATGGTGAAAGTGCCACCCGTTAATTCATCTGGCGTGAGTCTACTTTTTTGTGCTCGCTCACCAAAATCTGCAATGGTGTTTTCAACTTCTGCAAAACTTAGTCTTTCTGCATTCCTTATGACAGGTGTTACCAAGCCTTTTGGGGTTGATACCGCTACGGCAATATCTTGGTAATTTTTATAAATAATATCGGTTTCGCGTATTTCAGCGTTGAGTTCTGGTACCAGCTTAAGCGCATCTACAGAAGCCTTTACAAAAAAGCTCATAAAACCTAAGCGTATGCCGTAGCGCTTCTCAAAGGCATCTTTATAGTCATTTCGCAAGGTCATAATTGCTGTCATGTCTACTTCGTTAAAGGTTGTTAACAGAGCAGCGGTTTGTTGCGCTTCTACGAGTCTGCGTGCAATAGTGCGGCGTAAGGGGCTCATAGGCACTGCGTCTTCTTGGCGCTCACCCGCAGCAACAGTTGCCTTAGCTTGAGGGCTTGAAGCCTTTGTTTCTGGAACAGCTTCTTGTCTAGTAGCTGCCGCAGCTTTTTCGATGTGCTGCTGAACATCTTCTTTTAAAATACGACCCTCTTTACCTGTACCCGCAATTTGGCCAGCATCAAGCTTATTTTCAGCTATTAGACGTTGAGCAGCAGGCATAATAGCAGCGTCAGTAGAAGAAGCCTCTGCAGTTTCTTGTTTAGCCTCACTAGCAGCCTGCTTGGGTTCACTTTTAGCAGCGCCTTCACCTTCGGTAATCTGCGCAATCACTTCACCAATCGTGGCACTATCACCTTCATTTTTAAGAATTTTAGTGAGCACACCTGAAACACTTGCAGGTATCTCTAGGGTTGCTTTATCCGTTTCAACTTCAACCAAAGGGTCATCAATAGTTACACTGTCACCCTCTTGTTTTAGCCATGTGCCAATAAACACTTCCGTGATCGACTCGCCGACTTGCGGTACTTTTACTTCTTCCATGCATTCATTCCTTAACTTAAACCATTTACTTGCTACAGCTTAACAATAAACCTTAGCTCAGCTTAACGCCCTTTAGACGTTAAAAGCTTTATCCATGAGTCTTGCTTGTTCAATCTTATGACTATTACCTGAACCTGTCGCAGGACTAGCTGATTCAGGGCGCGTTATACCTGTAAAAGGATGCCCTGCAAACTCATGACACCACTCAGCCCTTAAGAAACGCCAAGCACCCATGTTTTTAGGTTCCTCTTGAACCCAAATAAGAGGCGTATTGCGGTCATAAAGACCCAGCGCTTCAGAAAGTTCTTTCTCAGGAATCGGGTAGAGTTGCTCTAAGCGAATAATGGCAACTTCATCGCGTTTTTCTTCTTGCTCGCGTCTTTCAGCCAAGTCATAATAAACTTTGCCACTACAAAGCAAAATACGCCTCACATTTTTAGGGTCAGCTTTACTATGCAGCACTTTTTTAAAGTGACCCTCAGAAAAATGCTTAAGCTCTGACACTGCCTTAGGATGCCTAAGTAAACTCTTCGGTGACATAACAACCATGGGTTTACGCCACTTACGAACCACCTGACGCCTTAAAGCATGAAAATAATTAGCAGGCGTAGTAAAATTCATGACTTGCATATTATCTTCAGCACACAAGTTCAAGAAACGCTCGAGTCTTGCGCTGCTGTGTTCTGGGCCTGCGCCTTCAAAGCCGTGAGGTAAGAGCATTACAAGGGCACATAATCGACGCCATTTGTCTTCTCCACTTGATATGAACTGGTCAAAAATAACTTGGGCTGCGTTGGCAAAGTCTCCAAATTGGGCTTCCCATAGGGTGAGTCCGTCAGGCCAGTCTAAGCTGTAACCGTATTCAAAGCCCAGTACACCATTTTCAGATAGTGGGCTGTTGTAGATTTCTACGATCGCTTGGTCTTTGCTTAGGTGCTGCAAAGGTACATAAGTAGCATCTGTAATGCTGTCATGCAGTACGGCATGCCTATGACTAAAGGTTCCGCGTTCTACGTCTTGTCCTGTTAGGCGAATGTGTGTACCTTCAACCGCTAAGCTAGCAAAGGCTAATGCTTCACCTACGGCCCAGTCAATGGGTCTTTCTCCTTTAGCCATTTCGGCTCGTTGAGAGAGTAAGCGTAGTATTTTGCTATTAGGTTTAAAGTCTTCAGGGAACTCCGATTGTTTTAGCAGCAGATCACTTAGGACTTGCTGATCAACTTTGGTTTCTGCTTCGGGTACACTGTCAGTTAAGCCACCTTTATAGCCATCCCAAATACCTTGGTAGGCTTGGTAGGTTAGCTTGTAGTCTTTGGCTCTGGCTGCTGCTAGTTCTTCTTCTAGGCTGGCTTGACGTGCTTGCTCTAAAGCGTCAGCTTCTTCACGCGTAATTTCGTTTAGTTCTAAAAGACGCTCTAAATAACCTTCACGTACACTTTGGCGTTGCCTAATAGCCTCATACATAATGGGTTGGGTAAAGGCTGGTTCATCACTTTCATTATGCCCAAAGCGCCTATATGCGTACATATCAATAACAATATCTCGCTGAAACTTATGTCTAAAATCCATAGCCAAGCTAATGACTTGCGCGACCGCTTCAGGGTCTTCACCATTTACATGGAAAATAGGGCTTTGCAACATTTTGGCCACATCTGTTGCATAGTCAAAGGAGCGACCTTGTTTAGGCCCTGTCGTAAAGCCAATTTGATTATTCAAAATTACATGAAGCGTGCCACCAATGGTGTAACCCTCGAGTTCACTCATGTTGAGCGTTTCTTGCACGACACCTTCACCAATGAAGGCCGCGTCTCCATGAATGACAATACCTAAACCTTGCCTGCGTTCGGTATCTTTAACCCGGTCTTGCTTAGCACGTACACGCCCCATTACAACGGCATTCACGTATTCAAGATGGCTAGGGTTAAATGACAGTGACATATGAATCTTTTTGCCGCCATCCGTCACGGTATCTCTTGAGTAACCAAGGTGATACTTAACATCTCCCCTACCTATATATTCACTGGCATCAGCATCATCAAATTCTCTAAATATTTGTCTTGGCGGCTTGCCTAAAACATTGGTAAGCACATTTAAACGACCCCTATGGGCCATACCAAAAACGATTTCTTTAACGCCCTGCTCGCCTGCATATTCAACAGCCAAATCAAGTAATGGAATAAGACTTTCAGCACCCGTGAGTGAAAAGCTCTTAACGCCAACATATTTCTTTTGAATAAAATCTTCAAAAACAACCGCGTCAGTAAGTTTGCTCAAAATACGAAACTGCTGATCACGTGACATAGTTACACGGTTAAGACTTGACTCCATGCGATCTTGCAGCCAATCACGAACTTCAGACTCATCAATATGCATAAACTGCACGCCAATAGTTCTAGAGTAGGTCTCACGCAGGCGCTCAAAGACCTCTTTAACCGTGCGGCCCGCCATAGTGCCACTCTTAACAACCCGCGACATATCAGCATCTCTAAAGCCATAATAAGAAGGTAGCAAATCACGAGGTGTTTCGTTCTTAACAAACCCTAGTGGGTCAAGCTCCGCAATCACATGACCACGCGCCCTATAATTACGAATAAGCATGCCCACCTTAAACTGCAAATCAGTATCTTCAGCAGATTCACTCACAGCTTTAGAAGGCGGATTAAAAAGGCTCGAGTATGCGAAGTTTGGTTCTAGTGAGCCTCTGGCGGCGAGTCCGTTTTTTGGAATGCCGGCAAAGTAGCTTTTCCATGCTTCGGGTACACTTTCTGGGTCTTTTAGGTACTCGATATACATATCTTCAGCAAAAGCTAAGCTCGAGCCGTTTAGTGTTAAGTCAGTCATGGTTGTATGCCCTTAGTTAACTAGGGGCGTCCTTTCTACTGTCCTTGTGTTTTTATTCACACAATAAAAAGGGTTCTTAATTAAGAACCCTTTAAAGTTACTGTCATTATTGTTGTGAATCTGTTTCAAAAAGCCTGTTGGCATAATCTATCTAGTTTTAGCATGATACAGGCTTCTAAAATGACAATTAGTTTACGGTTTGAGTACTCAAGTTAGGTATGAAAGTTTGCTTCATTTGGCTTGAAGTGATCATTTTACCCTTAATGACCAAAAGCTTAGCTTTTTTTGTCTAAAGTAATAGGGTGATTAATTTTGACCAAATTGTTATTAGCCCTGAGGCTTTTGAGCGTGCTGCGGCGGCTGACTTAGATTTGCTTGCTTTGCGAGATGAGCAAGCTGAGCAGTTTATGATGTTTTTAGCTGAAACACTTATTGAGGTTGCTGCTGACCTTAAAGCTTACGCGTCAGATGTCTTTTTTGCGGCGTTTCCGCACCATAAGCTATTTGAACTTAAAGCTGATTCTGGCGCAATTCTGAAAGTGTTTCCTGCTTTGCTTGAAAAAGAACAAGCTAAATATTTAGATGCTTTGGGTCGTCTGGTAGATCATCCTAAATTTGCTTTTCCTATGGCTTATGTTAGAACCGTTGCTGATGAAGATGGCAAAAAACAGCAGTTTGCTTTACCTATTGTGCCTGAAAACTGGCAAGGTGAAAGCAATTACCTTATTGGTCCTTTTGACTCTGAGCTGCTCGCTAAGACATGGTTAAGCAAGCAAAACGATAGGCAAGGGGATTGCCTGATTTATGCTGATAAGTGGTTTTGTGATGTTTTTAGTTAAACAAATTCACTTACCAAAGCCCTACCATCATTAAAAAAAGCAAGGGGGTTCACAGCCTCGTTAGGCGCTAATACTCGAGCTGTGCTGCGTTCTGCCCCTACAGATGTTGCTACTTTTAGGGCAACAAAGCTGTCTCTAAAGACTAAGAAGTGCTCTCCGTCTGGGCTAGTTAATAAGTCACCCATAGCTAGAGCGTCTGGGCTTAATGCTTTGAGTTGTTGGTCGTTAAGGCGAATCATCCATTTTTGAGTCATTTCTGCTCCCTTTCATCTGCGTTTTTGAAATAGCTAATACGCTTGCTGTTTTCACACTATCGCGATAGTGAGTCGAGCTAGCTTGCTAAAAGCACCCTTCAAACTGTGTACTTCATTTAGTATAAAGCTTAAATTGTATTTTACTGAACTATTGTACATGCATCATAAGAATTGACAGTGAGAAACGACTGAGCTAGACTTATACTTATGAGAAGCCTTTTAGCTTCGCCCTTTACAAGCTAGCGTAAGTTTTTCTAACTTACGCAGAAACTAATGCTGCCCAAGTTGGGCGGTGTTTTTTTTGTGCCACAAGCAACTACCGAAAGGAAAGCATGCTAGAAACCGTAAAAAACGAACTAATCAGCATAGACAAACTCCAAGACTTACAAGACTTACGTGTCAAATACCTAGGCAAAAAAGGCATTGTCACCCAAGAGTTAAAAAACCTCGGAAAGCTCGAGCCTGAAGCGCGTAAAGAAGCTGGTCAAGAAATCAACAAACTCAAAACAGCTATTGCAGATATATTAGATGCAAAAAAGGCAAGCTTAGAACAAACCGCCTTAAAACAAAAGCTCGAGCAGGAAAGTTTAGATGTAACTTTGCCGGGTGTTCAGTACAGTGTGGGCGGCATGCACTTACTCAGTCAAGTCATTAATAAGCTGTCTGATGTGTTTAGAAGCATGGGCTATGACGTTGCTGTTGGCCCTGAATTAGAAGATGAATGGCATAACTTTGACGCTTTAAACACACCAAGTTGGCACCCTGCCCGTGACATGCAAGATACTTTCTGGACTACCGATGGTCGTGTGTTAAGAACGCACACCAGCCCTATGCAGGTGCGCTATATGGAAACGCATAAGCCTCCTTTTAAGCTTGTTGTGCCTGGCAAGGTCTTTCGTAACGAAGCTGTAGATGCAACGCATGAAGCGCAATTTCATCAACTTGAAGCCCTTGTGGTAGGTGAGCGCATAACGATGGCTGACTTAAAAGGTGCCATCACCGAAATGGCGACTGCCTTTTTAGGTAAAGGCACTAAGACACGCTTGCAACCCTCTTACTTTCCTTTTGTGGAGCCCGGCGCAGAATTTGCTATTTGGTGGACGCACCCTCGCACAGGCAAAGAAGAATGGCTCGAGCTTGGCGGTTGCGGTATGGTTCACCCGAGTGTCTTTAAAGCTGTGGGCTATAAAAATGTTACCGGCTTTGCGTTTGGCTTTGGTATAGAACGACTCGCTATGGTGAGTTACGGCATTCCAGATGTAAGGTATTTTTACCAAAGTGACGTGCGCGTCTTAGAGCAGTTCAGAGGTGTTTTATGAACGTTCCTTACTCATGGCTACAGGAATTTATAGATGATTTGCCAAGTGCCGACGTTTTAGCTGATTTACTACCCCAAATTGGCTTGGGGGTTGAAGGCGTGCATGACTTAGCTGCGCCTCCTAAAGGCGTTGTGATTGGTTTAATTGAAAAAGTTGAGCCTATTGCAACATCTGATCACCTAAAAGCTTGTCTTGTAAGCGATGGTCAAACAACTTACAGCGTGGTTTGTGGTGCGCCTAATGTGCGCCAAGGCATGCGTAGCGCCTTAGCCAAACCCGGCGTGTATTTAGCGGGTGCAGGCTTCACCGTAGAAAAACGAAGCATACTAGGTGTTGCCAGTGAAGGTGTTTTATGCAGCCCCAAAGAACTCGAGCTTTTTGAGTATGGGGGTGGCTTAATTGTTTTTGGTGATGACGCGGAAATTGGTAAGGAGCTTTCTGAGTACTGGCCTAGTGAGCAGGTTTTAGAGCTTGAAATTACCCCTAATCGTGCGGATGCCTTTAGCATGCTTGGAGTTGCTAGAGATTTGGCTGCTAAGCTGGGGCTACCCTATAAGCATCCTGCAGCTAAGCTAGTTTTAGGTGATAAAACGCTTGATGATGGCATGACCGTTGTTCTTGAAGATAAGCTGGGTTGCCCTAGATTTGCGTTGCAGCGTATTGATGATGTGCAGGTAAAACCAAGCCCAATTTGGTTGCAGCGTCGCTTGGCTAGCATTGGCTTAAGACCAAGAAATAATATTGTTGATGTCACTAATTTTGTTACTTTTGAGCTGGGTCACCCCACTCATGCTTACGATAAAGACAATATTGTTAATGACACTATTATTGTTCGCCGTGCTAAAGAGGGGGAGCAGGTTGTTACTTTAAGCGAGCAAGTGCTTAAGCTTGATGAGCAGGATTTAATTATCACAATGCCTGACACGCAAGGAGGCACGCAGCCTATTGGTGTGGCTGGCGTTATTGGTGGGCTTCATGACAGCATTCACCCAACGACCACCAGCGTGGCCTTAGAAGCAGCCCACTGGGACCCTGTAAGCATAAGAAAAACAGCCAAACGTCACGGGATTCATACCGATGCACATTATCGTTTTGAACGTGGTGTTGACCCTAATTTACCGCCTTTAGCTTGCGCTCGAGCTTCTGCCTTAATTGCCGAATTAGGTGGCGGTGTTCGGCATGCAGGCATGACAGATGTTGGTGAAGATAAAGCTTTAGTGAGCATACATTTTAGACCGTCTCGCGTTAAATTTTTAATGGATATGGATATTCCTTTAGCGCAGCAAAAAACTTATCTTGAGGCATTAGGCTTTAAAGTTGAAGCGCAAAGTGAAGATAATTGGTTAGTTACCGCGCCAGGCTGGCGTTTTGACATGACGATTGAAGAAGACATCATTGAAGAAGTCTCAAGGCTTTATGGTTATAACGATCTTCATGACAGCCTACCGACCATGCACTTTGTACCCGAAGGTAGTGACGCAACCCACCGCAAGCTAAGGCAACTTTGCGCCAACTTAGGCTTACAAGAAGCCATTACCTATATTTTTACTAGCGAAACCGAGTTAGCTAAAGCCAATGCACCCAAAGCTGTGGTTCATCTAGCCAACCCACAAGGTGCTGAACGCAGTGTTTTAAGAAGTGCTCTTTACCCAAGCTTAATAGCGGCTGCTAGTAATAATCACACACAAGAAGGCGTAGCTTTGTTTGAAATTGGGCATGTTTTTCTTGAACAAGAAACTGAGCGCCTCAGCATAGTTATGCAAGGCAACTGGCAAAAAAGCACTTGGTTAGCACCCCAAGCAAGCGACTTCTATATCTTCAAAGGACTCTTAGAAAAACTCGCAGCGCAAGTCTCTGCTAGTTTTAAACTCGAGCCTGAGCAAGTAGCTTATTTGCACCCAGGGGTGAGTGCTGCCGTGTACTGGCAAGGTGAAAAGGTTGGTTTTATGGGGCGTTTGCATCCTGAAGTAGCTGCGCGTTATGACTTACAAAATGTCTTTGTGGCTGAGCTAAACATGCCTTTAGGCTTTGGCAAACTCAACTTTAGTGACTACGCAAGGCAACCCCACGCAGAAAGGGATCTTGCTGTGGTAGCAGCTAAGGCAATCACTTACGCAGAACTATCTCAACTCATAAAAGACGCAGCTGGTGACAAATTAGAAAGCCTGACTGTGTTTGATGTTTACGAAGGCCAAGCCATACCTGAAGGCCAAAAAAGCATTGCCTTTAGATTATGGTTCAGACATGAAACTCGAGCTTTGAAAGATAGTGAAGTTGATGCGTTTATGGCAAATGTCATCACGAGTATTAAAAATGCTGGCTATGCTATTCGGGATAGTTAAGACTATCTCATTGTTAAGCTTGTATGCCTTAAGGTAGTACTGATTTAAATATATGACTTGGTTTGATCTTATTCTCATGGTAGCTTTTGCTGCGCTCACTGCACTCGGAGCGCAGCGTAAGCTCATGGGCTTGGTTTTGGGTTTAGGTGCAGTTATTCTCTTTAGACCTTTACTACTCGTAACTCAAATTAATCCTTATTTGGCGCTTATTGTTAGCTTAGCTGTTGGCTTAGGCTTAGGCATTCTTAGTCGTCTGCTTATGGCAAGGCGCATTGGCACATCTAGCCTTTTTCAGCTTTTAGGTGGCGTGGGTGGTGCGCTGGTAGGTGCTTTATTTGTTTTGGCTCTCATGACTTCTCTGCCTATAGGTCAAGATGTCAACGGCTTGCTAACCTACCCAGCTAATTTGCCAACTAGCATGTCTGAGCCTGTAAAACAATCACGTTTTATAAGGATAGGGCGTGATATACTTTTTTATCCGCTTCTAGCTAACGATGCTGCGGGAAATCTAACGCCGTTACACAAGAATTTGCATAATTTTCTAATTGTGTCTAAACCTTGGGAAAGGAGTACAAACACAAACTAAGAAAGTCTCGAGAAAGCGCAAGCCCATAAAGCAATCTTTATGGTGACGAGGCGGAGGGCTTTTAGGTGAATAGCAAAACGTATCACCCTAAAAGATAGGTCGAAAGACTGAAAATGCGAATGCTCTAAA
>CAZWJZ010000176.1:0-9656 GCA_964634665.1 uncultured bacterium
CATGATGTGCCTATGCGTTTTGAAATGAAGCGGCTCGCAGCGGGTGAAATGAATAGTTGGTACTTGGAGGTTTATGGTACGGATGGCGGCGTGCGTTATAACACTAAGTATCCTAAAACCTTAGAGACCTTTGAGCGTGCTAGTGAGCAAGTTTGGAAGGCTGCTGATATTGGCTTTGAGACGGCCTTTAAGACCATTACGGGCGGTATTTTTGAACTCGGCTTTGGTGATTTAATGCAGCAAATGTGGGCGAGTTACCTACTCGAGCGTGAAGGTCTTTTAGCTGATCGTTTTGGCTGTGCCACGGTTGCTGAGGCGGTTGCGAGTCAAGTTTTGTTTGAGGCTGCCTTGAAATCTCAGGCAAGTCAGTCGGTTGAGAAGGTTAATCTTTAGGGGCTTATGATGGGTCGGCAGGGTCTTTTGGCCATGGGTAATTTTATTGTGGATGATGTCAAGCTGATTGATGCTTGGCCGAGTCAAGATGGCCTTGCGCTTATAAATAGTGAGTCACGTAGCAACGGGGGAGGGCCTTTCAATGTGCTTAAAGATTTAGCTGCACTTAAGCTTGAGTTTCCTTTAGAGGCGTGTGGCTTAATTGGTCAGGATGCTTATGGTGAGTGGATCTTGCAGGATTGTGCTGCGTCGGGTATTGATTGTTCTCAGTTGAAGCAAACGCACGCTGCTGCAAGTTCTTATACAGATGTCATGACGGCCTCTGATACGGGTCGTCGCACCTTTTTTCATCAGCTTGGAACCAATGCGCTTTTAAGTAAAAAAGATATTAATTTAAGCACATCAAATGCAAACCTTTTTTACTTTGGCTACCTTATGCTTTTGGCTCAGCTTGATGCTTTAGATGCTAAGGGTGAAACGCAAGCATCAGCTTTGTTAGCGCAAGCAAAAGCACAAGGCTTTAAAACCATTGTGGATTGTGTGAGTTCAACCCATCCTAACTTTAAAAAAGTAGCTTTAGCTGCCATAAAACACAGTGATGTTTTCTTTGCTAATGAGTTAGAATTAGGTCAGTTAGTCAGTAAAAAACTAAGCTCGAGCTTGGCTGATTTAGCGTCTGCAGCGCCTGAGTTATTTGCTTTAAGTGAGTCTTGCTTGTTTGTGTTGCATAGCGTTGAGGGGGCTTGTGTGATTGATTGTAAGCAGCAACGTGTCGTCACACAAGCAGCAATTGCGTTTCCTAAAGAAAAAATTGTCGGTGCAAATGGTGCAGGTGACGCGTTTGCTGCTGGTTTTTTAGCTGCATTTCATAATGATGAGCAAATTGAAATTTGTTTGCACTATGCAGTTTGTGTAGCTGCCATGTCGCTAAGTCATGCTAGCACGTCAGGCGGCATTAAACCCCTTAAAGAATGCTTGGCCTTAGCTGATACCTATGGCTTTCTTAATCAAGGATAGCTAGCGCTACCTGAACGACTTGCCTTAATGCTTGCTCAGATGCACCCGCTCGAGCTAAAACTCTTAAGCCTTGAATTGTGCTAAGAAAAAAACTAGCAAGCGCTTCAGTATCTTTATCATTAGCCAGCTCTTTTTTGGCTTGGGCTTCTTGAAGTAAGCTTAAAAAACGTTGACGAAGCTTCTCAAAGTTCTTTAGCAGCTTTTCTTTTGTGGGTTCATCATGAGGTGCAAGCTCAACGGCTGAATTGGTTAAAAGACAACCCAAGCCTTTTCCTTTGTGCAATGAAAAATGAAGCAAATCATCAAAGTAAGACCTTAGGCGTTCCTTAACAGAACCACCCTGCTCGAGTGAGGCTAAACGCTCAGCACTAAATACCAGCACATAATGATCTAGTGCGCGCAAAAAGAGTGCTTCTTTAGAGCCAAAATGATGGTAAAGACTCGAGCGGTTAAGCCCTGTAGCGCTTACTAAATCTTGAATGCTGCTTTTTTCAAAGCCATGCTTCCAGAAAAGCTGCACAACTTTATTCATTACTTCTGTTTCATTAAAACTTAAAGCTCGAGCCATGATTCCTTAACGTAACTTAACTGAAGCTTATTGCCTATACATGGATTGCCTTACGATAAAGCAATCCAGTAATAACAAACATGAGCGTAAATGCGCTGCAATTGCCCACCATTTCGTTCGACCACTGCGCGAGAGGCAAGGTTTGACTTAAAAACCGTGAGTAAAACATTTTCTAAACCAAGCGCTTTGGCTTCTTCGAGTACAGCTGCCAGCATTTTATTACCATAACCTTTAGCGCGTTCACTTGGGCGAATAGAGTAACCAATATGCCCGCCTTGCTGCCGTAAATTATCGTTGAGTTTATGCCTTAATTTAATGACACCCACAGGGTAGCCATCCTTTAAAAACCAATAGGTTGTTTGTGGAACATGATCAACAAGAAGCCCAATTCCTTTATGGTAACGCTCGCAACTACGAAGATACGCTTTGTATTGTGCTTTATTTAAATTGAAAGCATTATTCGTGAAGCCTTGCTCACCCTCACCAATTTCGTTAAGCATATCTAAAACATCTTGACCATCTTGCTCAGAAGCAGCTTTTAAGCTAAAGACTGACATGCACTTTAGTTTAAAGGATTCATCTGCCTTCGAGTGCTAACTAAGTTTCCTTAGTTTATGGTACTGCTTGCCTGACTTGAGGTGGCGTAACAAGTCAGGCAAGCAGAAGATATCAGAAGTCTAGGGGCGTATAAATAAAGCCACTAAGGCAACGATACAAGTCTTCAAAAAATGCAATTGCAATGTTAAGTGGGCTTCTAATACTAAACTGATTTAATCGTGTCATAAACCTGAGAGAAGTAAAAGCTTAGTCCCCAAACCTGTCTCGACTACGTCGGCAAGGTCGGAATTATGAACGCTTACGACATTTATAATTCAGCTTAGTGTAAGAGCTAATAAAGGAGCTACTATGCCACGAATACGAGATTTAGGTATTTATAAGAGCCAACTCAAAACAGGTGCCAACAACGCTATTACGGATGTTAAGGGGGTATCTGTTGGCCACAGCACCGTTATTGAAGGTGAAGGCAACTGGCAAGGAAATGGCCCGTACCGTACGGGGGTAAGTGTTATTGTGCCTCATCAAGAAAACCTCTATGAAGATAAAGTCTCAGCAGCGGTACACACCCTAAATGGGTTTGGTAAATACGCAGGACTCGAGCAGATTCGTGAGCTAGGTTCTATTGAAACGCCTATTGCTTTAACCAGTACTTTAAATATGCCGAGAGTTGCTGATGCACTCATTTCGTATGCGATTGAGCAAAGCCCACATATTGCTGTGGGTTTTAAAGAATCAGGGTATCAAGGCTACGCAAGCGTGAATCCTGTAGTGGGTGAATGCGCTGATGGTTTTTTGAGTGACGCTCAGTCACGTCGAGTAGGCGAAAAAGAAGTTCGACAAGCTTTAGAAAATGCAAGCTTTGGTAGCGTAACTGAAGGAAGTGTTGGCGCAGGCACTGGCATGAGTTGTTTTGAGTGGAAAGGAGGTATTGGTACAGCAAGTCGCATTCTTAATGAAGAGCAAGGGGGCTTTAGAGTGGGTGTATTGGTAAACACTAATTTTGGTCGACCACCTGAACTCAACATAAGTGGTGTACCCGTTGGTCAGCATATTGTGCCTCCCAATTACTCAGGTCAAAGTGATCAGGGGTCTATCATGATGATTATTGCCACGGATGCCCCTATGGATAGCCGGCAACTTAGCCGTCTTGCCAAACGAGCTTCCTTTGGACTCGCTCGAGCGGGTAGCACATGCCATGCGGGTAGTGGCGATGTGGTCATTGCATTTAGTACCACGTATCGCATACCTGATAGACCAAGATCTATTCTTATGAACAGACCAACATTGGCAAATGAACACTCAGTTATAACTGATATGAGTCAAGCTGTTATTGAAAGCATAGAGGAATCTATTTACAACAGCATGTTCATGTCACAAACCGTAGTCGGGCGAGATGGAAATACGCGTTATGGCATACCCACAGATGAGGTTGTAGCGTTAGTCAATTCTTATTCTAGAGGGGGCTGACTTTAAAGTTTATTGCTTAAGTCAATAGCTGCAAACAGGCATTTAAGCTTTTCTCAGTAAGGTTCGCATAAAAAATATCCTCCTCTTGCCCCTTTTGGAAAGCGTTCATACCTAGTGACTTCATCATGGTGACACCCTGAGCTGAAACAACCAAAGAAGAGAGTTGAGTGACACACCTACCAGCAAGCCAAAGCAAAATTAAGTTATTTAGAAAAGTTTTCCGTAAAGCTTTAGAAATACCTCTCCCACGCCACTCTGGGTGCACCACAATTGAAGAAAAATACATTTGATAAGCACCCACAGCTTCAAAACTAAGAATCGAAGAAAGCTCGAGCTTCTTTTCATCAAAGTCAGGCTCGAGTGTGCGCTTGAAAGCCTGGTTGTTTAAAGGAAATGCAGAGATGTATCCGCACAACCGCTCATCCTTATAGGCTAAAAGGAAAAGGCTAGGATGCTGCTGCCACCAACGCTCGAGTATTTCTAGAGGAATAAGATCAGATTCTTTATAAGCCATGGCTGCAAGCTCAAAAATAGCTTTGCAGGGATTAGTCTGAGCATTGCTACTCTGAATATCTAGCATCTTAGGGTTTTAGCTTAGCAAGCCAAGACTCGAGCTGATTTAAAGATCTCTCAAAGGCGTCTAATAAGTAACTGCATTCGTCGCTGCTAATGGTTAAGGGTGGGGCTATGAGTACATGATCGCCTTTAACACCTGCGAAGTTGCGCCTTGGGTAAATGATTAAGCCTTCAGCAAAGGCTAGTTTTGTTATTTTCTGATAAACATTGCAGTCAGCAGGGAAGGGGTCTTTTGTGGTTTTATCAGCTACAAATTCAACGCCTAAAAGCAAGCCTTTACCACGAACATCCCCTATGAAAGCAAACTTTTCTTGTAGCTTCAGAAGCTGCGTTTTTAAAAACTCACCTTGTTTGCTAGCATTGTCACAAAGTTGCTCATCTTCAATAATCTTTAAGGCTTCTAAGCCAATGGCGCAAGAAAGCGGGTTACCAGCGTAGGTGTGACCATGTCTAAAGCCACCCCATGCTAAGACCGCTTCGCTAATACTCGAGCGGCAAACTACGGCACCTAAGGGCGAATAACCAGCGCCTAAGCCTTTGGCTAAAGCTAAAATATCCACATGGGCATCCCAATGCTGATAAGCGCAAAACTTGCCTGTACGCCCTGCGCCTGTCATTACTTCATCATAAATCGTTAAGATGCCGTAGTTTTTACAAATACGACTCACAATTTCAAAGTATTCATCGGGTGCAACAATCGCAGCAGTAGACGCACCCCCAATAGGCTCAAGAATAAAGGCTGCAATGGTTTCAGGACCAAGCTCTACAATTTTTTCTTCTAACGCATGCGCGCAAGCTACGTTACAGCTTGGGTATTCTTTGTTAAAAGGACAACGATAACAAGTGGGTGCAGCAATATAATTTTGCTCGTAAAGCAGTGCTTCAAAAGGCTCATTAAGCGTGGTGTAACCTGTAGCTGAAAGCGCACCCAAAGTAGAACCATGATACGAAGGAAAGCGACTCAAAATACGGTAGCGACCCTCATCACCCTTAGCAACATGATACTGCCGAGCTAATTTAATGGCAGACTCAACGGCTTCAGAGCCACCCGAAACATAAAAAACGCGATTCAAATCTTGACTTAAGTGCTCACATAACTCCTCAGCCAAATCAATAGCTGCGTGACTCTCAAACTGCGTTCTATAAGCAAAACTCACCTTGCTGGCCTGCTCATTCATGGCTTTAAGCATGCGCGGATGAGCATGACCCAAGTTACTCACAATGGCTCCAGAAGAACCATCAAGATAGCGCTTACCCACACTATCAATCAACCAGACACCCTCACCATAATCAATAAGCGGCAAATCCATAGCAACCTGATAAAAAAGCTTCTCACTCGAGTTGGGCATAACTATCTCCTAAAGCCTAGGCTTACTCAGTGTACAATCAAACTAACTGCAACAGGAGGAAGCTTATGGCAAAAAAACAATCTAAAGTTATTATTAGCTGTGCAATCACAGGGGGTATTCATACGCCAAGCATGTCACCTGCTTTGCCTTACACCCCTGAAGACATAGCAAGTCAAGCCATAGATGCTATAAATGCAGGTGCAGCCATTGTGCATTTGCATGCCAGAGACCCACTAACAGGCATGCCAACAGCCGACCCCAACGTTTTTAAAGCTTTTTTACCCATCATTAAAGAAAAAAGCAACGGCATTATTAACATAACAACAGGTGGCGGCATGAACCAGAGCGTACAAGATCGCCTAAAAACACCTTTAGAAGTCAAACCAGAAATGTGCTCATTAAATTTAGGCAGCATGAACTTCGCCATATATCCGCTTGCTGAAAAAGAACGCAACTGGCAACACGACTGGGAAAAACCTTTTTTAGAAAGCTCAGATGACTTCATATTTAAAAATACCTTCAAAGACATACGCTACATTACTGAAACACTAGGCAAAGAACACGGCGTACGCTTCGAACTCGAGTGTTACGACATTGGTCATCTTTACAGCTTGGCTCATGTGATTGACAAAGGCTGGCTCGAGCCTCCTTTTTTTATTCAAACTATTTTTGGTGTTCTGGGTGGCATTGGTGCTGACCCTGCTTGCCTTAACTTTATGAAAGAAACAGCCGATAAACTTTTTGGTGATGATTACTACTGGTCTGTTTTAGCTGCAGGTCGGGCGCAACTTCCCTTTACAACGCAAGCAGCCAGCATGGGTGGTAACGTGCGGGTGGGTTTAGAAGATAATTTGTATATAAGCAAAGGCAAACTTGCTAAAGATAATGCTGAACTTGTAAGTCGCATTAGAAAAATCATAGAAAACCTAAACCTAGATCTAGCAACGCCCGACGAAGCTCGAGCTATGCTCGAGTTAAAAGGGAAAGATAAGGTTGCTTTTTGAGATAGTTTATCTACCCCATAATTTACCCAAAGGAAGCTACTGGCTTTCCTAAAACGCCTTCATCGGGCACTACGCCTAAGCCGTTACCTGTGGGTACTTTGATTTTTCCCTTTTCTACTTTAATGCCGTTTTTAGCGTCGTAGTTGCCTTCTATGTAGGGTTCAGCTAGCCACACACCTTCGCTTAGTTTCGGGTCTACGGTTGCGCCTATATGGGTGCAGGCTGCTGCTATTATGTCGCCACCCCATGAGTCATCGCAGGTGTGGGGCATGCTGCGTATTTTGCAGATATCGCGAACGGTTCGCATGGGGGTTAGGCCGCCAAGTCGGGTGACTTTGAGTCCAAAACCGTCACATATACCTGTGCTTATTGCCCGCATGACTATGTTTAGGTCTTCGCTATTTTCATCTAGATAAACAGGGTGTCTTAGCATGGGGCGCACCTTTTGTATTTCATCTATTGTGTTGCAGGGTTGTTCTAAGACTAGCTTTATGTGGGCGCATTGTTGACTTACAAACATGACATCTCGAGTGGTCCAGCCTCGGTTTGCGTCTATGGCTAAACGTACGCCGGGTTTAAGTATCTCACTAACAAGCAGTATAGTTTCTATGTCTTGTTCGACGGGTCGACCGCCAACTTTTACTTGAATGCGTTCATAGCCTTCAGCTACTTTTTCTTTGACTTGCTCTGCGGTGCTTTGCGGGTCATTGACTGCAGTTGCGTAATAAGAGGGTACATATTCGCGTGTTGCGCCACCTAGTAGGTCACAAACTCGAGCGCCGTAGTGTTTGCCCATTATGTCCCAGAGGGCTATGTCTATAGCAGCTTTGGCGTAGTTGTGTCCATTTAAACAAAGATCTAAGGTATGTCTGAATTTGTCTATTAGGAGCGGGTTTTCACCGATTAGGTGTTGGCACATTTCGGTTAGTGCGGCTCTTGCGCCAAGTGCATGCATGGGTTGGTATACAGGGCCTATCGGGCAGGTTTCACCGTAACCTTCTATGCCTGTATCTGTGACTATTTTTAGGATGGTGCTGTCGAGTGAAAAGACTTCTGCTTTGGCCATTTTGTAAGAGCCACCATCTTTTACAGGCAGGTCTTTTTGGTAGATATGAATTTCGGTAATTTTCATGAGTACCTTTATCCTTTAGATGCTTATACATTTGTTGAAGAAATACTATCAGGTTTGTATCTTTTTATTGACTTTAAAATGTTTTTAGTTGGGTAAATGGGTTAAAAGGGTAAGTGTTTTTAGTAATGATGGTTCGTGATGCCTTAGGGTTTAGAGTGCTTAATAGTCTTTGTTGCAGGGCTTAGCTTGCTCAGGCACAAAGGTCATTTCATTCAGGAAGTCTTCATCTAATTTGGTAGTTTTAGTCTTTTGGGTTATGGTTGAACACTATGCAACGATGTTGCGTAATACGAGACAGTTATTTGACTGTGCTTGTATAAGTATGAAAAAATATACTTAAGACCTCTGTGGTGCTTTGAATGAATAAACGAACAAAATTCAACCCAAGCGTTTCGGACTTGCGGTTGCACTTTGCATCCTGTAACTCAAACAGGCAGCATAGCTAAACGTTCGTTTAGGGTTTCACAGATGGTTTTGTATTTACTAATCTTAAGGAGGTTAGAAATGAAAGATATCGAACTCTTAAAGACTTTATATGCTAAAGGTCATATTAGTCGCCGTGATTTTATGAAACAAGTTACAGCGTGGGGTGTTGGTGCAAGTCTAGCAGGCTCATTTTTAGGGGGTGTAGCAGTTGCGCAAACACCTAATAGAGGTGGGCATTTTGTCGTAGGTGGTTCTGGTGGTAGTTCGGTTGATAGCTTTGACCCTACAACTTGGGCATCTTTTATACCTTCCTTTGCGGGTAAAGTTTGGGGTAACAGATTGGTTAACCCTGCGCCTGACGGCACGCTTGCGCCTTCTTTAGCAACAGAGTGGAGCAGTAATGCTGACTTTAGTGTGTGGACCTTGCAGTTACGAAATGATGTTGACTTTCATAACGGCAAAACATTGTCATCTGCAGATGTTGTTTACTCTATAGGACGTCACTATGGCCCTGATACAATCTCTGGCGCAGCAGGTAACCTAGCTGATTTAGCAGATGTTAAAGCACTAGGTGACAGCGCGGTTGAATTTACGCTTACGCAAGGCAACATTGATTTTATGTACCTGCTTACTGACTATCACTTAATTATTCAACCAGAAGGCACTACAGATGAAGGCATTGGTACAGGCCCCTTTATTGTTGATGGTGTTGAGCATGGTGTTCGCTATACCTTTACGCGAAACGATAACTACTTTAACGCGCCAATGCCTTACTATGACTCAGTTGAAGTATTAACCATTAATGACACAACTTCAAGAATGGCAGCCTTGCAGACAGGTCAAGTTCATGCTATCGAACGTGTAGACCCTAAAACTGTAGATTTCTTAGCTCGAGCTTCTAATGTACAGATTGTACCTACACCAAGCGGTGGCCATTACACTTTCCCTATGGATATGGATGTCAACCCGTTTGATGCACCTGATGTGGTTATGGCGCTTAAATACGCAGTACCTCGCCAAGAAATGGTTGATAAGATTCTTTCTGGTTACGGTACTTTAGGTAATGATAATCCTATTAACAGTGCCTTTCCTTTATTTGAAGGCACTATAGAGCAGCGTGCTTTAGATATTGAGCAGGCAAAATTTCTTTATGAAAAGTCTGGTCA
>CAZWJZ010000177.1:0-9622 GCA_964634665.1 uncultured bacterium
CCTAGGTCGGAATTATAAAGTCTTACGACATTTATAATTCAGCTTAGTATAAGAGGTAACTGTACTTTGAGAAGGAGCTTTTATACCTAAAGCTGTTTTTCATGAGGGGACTGCGCTTCGTGAAACAGCTTGGGGTACTCAGGAATTTGCATTTTTTGATTTAGATGGTAATGGCTTGACTTTTTATAAAGACTTGTAGCTGCCTCTACTTATTGTTCTTAGGGCCACTTATTTTCTAGGCTTGGTTTCTGCTACCATTGCTTATGAATCTGTTCATTTGGCCTTGGCTGTTGCTACTTTTTTTGGTGCTTCCTTTTGCGTTTTGGTTGTTTGCTAAGGGTTTAAAACGGCCTGCTGAGTCTGCACTTCAGTATTCTGATTTTGCACTGCTTAAAAGGCTTCAGCTGGAATCTCGACCTTTTAGGCGGCTGCCTATCATCTTTTTTGTACTAACTATTTTGCTGGCTTGTCTTGCTCTGGCGCGTCCTACTATTCCTGTTTTGGTTGCTAATCCTTTGGGTGGCATTATCTTGACTTTAGATACAAGTCGTTCTATGCAACAGCAAGATATTCAGCCTAATCGCTTTGAGGCTGCTCGTGAAGCAATTCGTACTTTTGTGTCTGAGTTACCTGAGGGTACAAGGGTAGGCTTGGTTAGTTTTGGTAGTAGTGCTCAGCTTAATATTGCGCTTACATCTGATCATGATGCATTTCTTTCTGTTCTTAATTCCATACCGCTCATTCGTGGTACCGCTATTGGTGAGGGTTTAATAAAAAGTCTTGATGCTTTGCCGCTACTCGGGCAAGCTCAGCTGGGTGAAAATGCTGTATCTATTGGCACGATTGTGTTACTTTCAGATGGAAATAGTCGAAGTGGCATTGCGCCTTTAGAGGCACTCGAGTTTGTCAAGGAGAAGAGGGTTACGGTATATACCGTTGGAATTGGTACACGTCAGGGTGGGCAAGGTGGCTTTGGGGGTCAGGCTGGCTTTGATGAAGGTACTTTGAGAACTATTGCTGAGGAGACAGGAGGGCGCTATAGTTTTGTTGATTCGGCAGATGAACTTAAAGAGCTGTATCGTAATTTGTCTCAGTCAGTTGCGTGGCGTTGGAGTCGTGATGAGGCAACAGCTGTGTTTGCTTTGGCTGCGGCTTTGCTTTTGGCATTAAGCCTTGTGCTTAGTTTCACTAAGCGTCGTTTGATGTAATTGTCTATCTTTTTTAAATAACCTTATTAGCGGCAGCTAGTATTGGTTTTGCATCTTTAGCACTCGAGCTTTGCTTAAGTAGGCGTGCTTCTTGTTTAGGTTGCTTAGTTGGTTAAAAATAGCTTTATGCTTATCTCTTCGGTTCAAGATTCTCGTATTAAGTATTTAAATAATAAGGCTATTCAGGCTGCTGAGTTTGTTTTGTATTGGATGCAGGCGAGTGTGCGGGTTGAGCATAATTATGCTTTGGAGTTTGCGGTTCAGCAGGCTAATGAGCTGGCTAAGCCTTTGCTTGTAGTTTTTGGCTTGATGGATGATTATCCTGAGGCGAATGTTCGGCATTACACGTTTATGCTTGAGGGTTTGGCTGATGTGGCAAAGGCTTTAGAGAAGCGGGGCATAAAGTTAGTCGTGAAGCATGGTTATCCACCTGAGCTTGCGATTGCTTTGGCTAAACGTGCTTGTAGTGTCATTACAGATAGGGGTTATTTGAAGCTTCAGCGTGCTTGGCGTGAACAGCTTGCGAGTTCTATTGAGTGTAGCTGTATTCTGGTTGAAGATAATGTGGTTGTACCTGTTGAGCTGGTAACGGATAAGCAGGAGTACGCCGCACGAACCATTCGACCTAAAATCACAAAGCATTTAGATTCGTTTTTACTCGAGCTTCAAGAAATTAAGCTGGACTATGCTTCGCTTGATTTAGCGTTTGAGGGTTTAGATGTTTCTGATCCTTATGCCTTAGTTAATAGCTTAAAGTTAGATGATTCTGTGCCTGCGGTTACGCAGTTTTTTAAGGGTGGCACGCATGAAGCAAAGCGGGTACTCGCAACTTTTTTAGAAAATTGCTTTGAGACTTACGCAGTAAATCGTAATCAACCTCAGACAAATGATACGAGTTACATGGCTATGTATTTGCATTTTGGTCAGATTTCACCTATTTATATTGCACTTGAAATTCGTAAGGCGAATGCTAAGGCTGAAAATACTGAGAGTTACTTGGAGGAGCTTATTGTTCGGCGTGAGTTAGCCATGAATTTTACGCATTACTCTGATGATTATGATTCTTTTGATGCGCTGCCTGATTGGGTTAAGAAGACCCTGAAAGAGCATGAGGATGACAAGCGAGACCCGTCTTACAGTTTGCAAGACTTAGAGGATGCCCAAACGCATGATCCTTACTGGAATGCCAGCATGCTTGAAATGCGCCATACCGGCTACATGCACAATTATATGCGTATGTACTGGGCTAAGAAGATACTCGAGTGGACAGCAAACCCACGTGATGCTTTTGAGCATACTTTGTATTTGAATAATAAGTATTTTTTGGATGGTCGTGATTCGAATAGTTATACGGGGGTGGCGTGGTGTTATGGGGTGCATGATCGCGCTTGGACGGAGCGAGCTATTTTTGGCAAGTTACGTTATATGAATGCGAATGGCTTGAAGCGTAAAGCTAAGCCTGATGATTATGTCAAAAAGGTTGCTGTGTTGGTTGCTAAAGCTAAAGGAGAGTCATCACCTGCTGATGTTAAGCAGGAGGGTTTATTTTAAAGCTCGTCGCTATCTAGCCAAATGCTTACAGGGCCTTGGTTGAGTAGGTTTACGTTCATATCTGCGCCAAATTCTCCGTTGGCTACGCTTAGGCCTGCCTGACGTAACTGTTCACTGAAAAATTCGTATAGTGGTATTGCTTGTTCAGGTCTTGCTGCATTTATGTAGCTGGGTCTATTGCCTTTTTTTGCGTCTGCATAAAGCGTAAATTGGCTTACGACTAAAGCTGAACCGTTTATGTCTTTGACACTTAAGTTCATTTTGCCAGCATCATCACTAAAGATGCGCAATTTGATAATTTTGTTGGCTAGTTTTATGGCTTCAGTTTGACTATCTTGCGTGCTGATTCCTAAGAGTATAAGTAGACCTTTGTCTATTTCACCTATCACAGCCTTATTCACAGTTACGCTGGCGTTACTCACACGCTGTAGTAGCGCGCGCATTAGTTGAGTCTTTCGTTTAATGCGTTTAGCCCTTGACTAACTTTTTGTTGTGCATCTAGTAGCGCTTCACGTTCGGTATCTTCTAGATTTCCTGCGGTTTTCTCGCTAAGCATTGCGAGTAGCTCTAGGCTTCTTTCAGCGGTACGTTTAGCAAGTATGCCGTCACTCGCTAAGCGTCTGGTCATGGGGCTATTTTCTTCACCAAGAGCTGCCTGAGCGGAACTAAGTATGGATTGTACTAAGCCTATAAAGTGTTTGTTTACCATTAGAAAAGAGCATCCTGTCTTGCGGTATCTATAACAATTTGGCCTTCTTTAGGGCCGAGTTCATCTAGGGCTTGCTTTAAAACTTTCATGTCTTGCCACATTTGCCATTTGGGGCTATTTTTTTCGCGGCTTGGATTTCTAAGTAAATAAGCGGGGTGAAAAAGCGGGAAGATCTTCATGCCATGCCAGTCATACCAGTTACCATGTGTTCGGGTTATTCCGTCTGTTGTTTCTATGAAGTAGTGAGTAGGTACATTGCCTAAAGTCGCAATGATTTGTGGACGTATGAGTTTAATTTGCTCTAAGAGCAAAGGCTCACTGGCTTTGACTTCATGTAGGTTCGGGTTGCGGTTATTGGGTGGACGGTATTTAACAATATTGCTTATATAAATGTCATCTCGGTTTATATTTACACTTTCCAAAATTTTATCTAAGAGTTGACCTGCTCGTCCAACAAAGGGTCGTCCGCTTAGGTCTTCGTCTTCACCTGGGCCTTCACCAACAATCATAAGATTAGCATCTGGGTTGCCTTCTCCAAAGACAAGGTTGTTGCTTAGCTCTTCTAAGCCTAAGGGCTTAGCGCTGCTTTCGGTTAAGGCTTCAAGCTCATCTAGCGTCACGCAAATTACTCCTGCTAGGTTTTACCTTAAGAACGCAAAATGAAGCAAGTGCTTACCCTACGCTTTGCCGGTAAACCCTTGCCTAAGCGTTTGACATAGGGCTTAGCTCAAGAAGAAAGGCACACCAAAAAGTGCGCCTCGAAATTTTTATGATTAGGTATTAATTAATGTTTTTTAGAGAGGGTCTTTGACTACGAGCTTCACGTCTTAGTTTAGGCTCTAAGCCAATCATTAAAAAGAAATTCTCTAAGGCCTTTTCTTTTGCTTTAATATCGATGTACTCATCTTCAGCGGTACCTGTTACAAAAGGTAACTGTTTATAGGTTTCTAAGGCTGTATTCAGGGCATCTTCTGGCCCTAGCTGCTCTGCACTTTCAGACAGGACCGCGTAAATATCTCGGCGGGTTTCCGCGTGTAATTTGAACCTTTCGGGCTGCTCCGTTTCGTCCGCCCGAAGGACGTCTTGCTTAGCGATTTTTCGGTAGTGTTTTAACCCCTTAACAATCTCATCTGTACTAAGCACGACTCTTGCGTCCATATATACTCCTTTCTTAACGTGGTGGTCACCACATTAATCGTGCGTTTTGATACGCACTAGCGCCGCAACGCGATAGAAATTGATTGGGCTTGACGTTCATTCAAGTATAGCGTTTTTAAACAAAAAGACATTAAAGTCGCCAACAATTTAGCGTTGTACTCTTTCTAAAAAATCGATACTTAAACCGTAAGCCACGCTTCAAGTATAAAAGAACAGTATTACAAATTATTTACAACCCAAAAAACCAACAAATTACGCCTTTAACTTTTTAACCGGCATAATAAAAAGCTGCTTCTTTTCTTTAAGCTCCCCCGTATACCTAGCCAAATCAGAAAGCTCAGGCGCATCACTATGAAAACCACAGGTTTCACACTCGAGTTCAGTGAAGCCTTCTTCGTAGTGATAGCTTATGGTGGTTGTACTTTGGCAGTTTGGGCAGGGTTCTTGCTCTTTTATGCCTTCTGCGTCCCACATGATTTATAAGACCTCCTCTAGGGCGTTTATGAGTTGCTGTATATCTTCAGGGCTGGTGTAGTGAACAAAAGAGAAGCGGGTTACACCTGTACTTAAATCTATGCCGAGTGCTTCAACAACCCTTGCTGCGTAGAAGTGACCTGAGCCACTCATAATGCCGTGCGGAATTAGGTTTTTAACAAGCTCTGTTGAACTCATAATTTTAGGTACAACCGATACGGTGGGAGCTCTATTAGCTAGGCTTGTTGGCCCTATGATTGTGAGTTTAGGGTTATCTTTTAGGTAGTCCATGAGTACTGTTAGGTTTGCTGTTTCTGCTTCTCTTAGTAAATCATGAACAGCTTTGCCTTTTGCTGCTGGGTCTTTAACTTCGCCAAAATGATGCTCGTAAAGCGCGTCAAAATATTGGCTTACCCCGTGCGAAGCTGCAACTTGGGCATGATCTGGCCCTGCGGGCACAAGACGCTTATGCACGCTTTCATTATTAAAGAAATGGCTTTGATTACTTAGTTTTTGCATGGTTTCATTTTTTACAACCATGACGCCTTGGTGTGTTCCGTAGGTTTTGTAGAGTGAAAAGACATAAATATCTACACCTATTTCTGCTATATTCGGAAAACCGTGACCCGCGTAAGAGACACCATCTGCAACAACAATAGCGCCAACCTCATGAGCAAGCTTGGACCACTCAGCAATTGGGTTTATTTCACCAACCACATTAGAGCAGTGAGGCACAGTAAGAAGTTTGGTTTTTTCACTCAAGAGTGCTTTTAGGCTATCTGTTTCTAAACTTGCAGTTTCAGTATTCACACGCCACTCTTTAACCACAACACCCATATCAGCTAAGCGCCGCCAAGCACCCCCATTTGCTTCATGATCTTGATTGGTGACTATAATCTCATCACCTGCTTGTAAGCATTTACGCATAGCATGCGCTAAGACATAAGTATTTTGGCTGGTTGAGGGTCCAAAATGAATCTCACTAGGCTCAACCCCTAAGTAAGCAGCAAAACTTTCATAACTTTCATCCATCAGCCCACCTGCTTTAGCAGACGCAGGAAACGGATAATAGGGCTGTACTTTAGTTTCAATATAGTAATTACTCAGTCGCTCAATCACTTGCTTACAGGCATAAGAGCCCCCCGCATTCTCAAAGAATGCCTGCCCCTTTAAACTCTCTTGCGAAAAAGCAGGAAATTGTTGTCTTACAAAGCTTAAGTCTAACATCGGCATGACTGTCTCCTAAAAAATGCTGAACTGTACTAAGTTTATCGTACCTTGTTTCGTAACACACTCGAGTTGTGTTTCCAATTTTTTAGTCTTTCTTTTTACTACAAATGCCCCTTAGATTAAGTAACAAAGCTTGCACCCTAACATCGTCTAGCTCTATAGCGTCTTAGGTTTAGTATCTTTCTTAGTGTTGCCAAGATTGACCCTTGTTTCGATTCATCGCTATAATCAAACTTAGAAAAAGGTATAGACTTCTATGTGGATATCAACTAGAGCACAATATGGCATGAGGGCACTCGTCGAGATAGGCTTGCATGGTGAAACACCTATAAGCTTGAAGCACGTAGCTGAACGACAAGATATTTCTCAGCATTATTTAGAGCAACTTGTAGCGGTACTTAGAAAAGCTGGTTTTGTTGAATCTATACGTGGTGCACATGGGGGTTACAAAATTGCGAAACCCTTAAATGACATTACAGCTTTAGAGGTTGTTGAGTTACTCGAAGGAAGCTTTACACCGGTAAGCTGCATTGAAGATGAGGATAATTGCTCACGCACTGGTCAATGCTCAACCGAAGGCTTATGGCGAGAAGTAGATCAAGCTGTCAGAAAAGTCTTAAGAAGTACCAGTTTGGCTGACTTAGTAGCCGAACGAAGCTTATTAAGCCTAGAGCCTTTACCAAGCAGCTTCAGCTCTGTTTAAGCTATGCTTTACTTTGATTACGCGGCAACAACACCGCTAGACCCACTTGTGCTTGAGGCCATGCTGCCTTACTTTACAGATACTTTTGCGAACCCAAGTAGCTTGCATAGTTATGGTCAAAAAGCAAGACGTGGCTTAGAAAATGCCCGAGAGCACGTCGCTGCTGCGCTTAATGCCAAAACCAAAGAAATCATTTTTACTTCAGGTGCAACAGAAGCCATTAATCAGGTTTTACGCATGCGTGCTGAACAGCAAGGCTCAGGGCATATTATTACGTCAAAACTTGAGCATAAGGCAGTGCTGGCATCTTGTGAGTATCTTGAATCTAAAGGCTTTGAGGTCACTTACCTTAGCCCTAACGCAGCGGGTGAAATTACGTTTGAAGCAGTACAAGATACTTTGCAGCCTGATACTTTTTTACTAGCAGTCATGCTTGTTAACAATGAAACAGGTGTCAAAACTGACATTGAGCGCATTGCAGCGTTATGCCGTGAAACAGGTATTTTTGTATTTTGTGACGCAGTGCAAGCGTTTGGCTTTGAAACGGTTGATGTTGAGCGTTTAGGGATTGATGCGCTTAGTTTATCAGCCCATAAGTTTTATGGTCCTAAAGGCGTTGGTGCGCTTTACTTAAAAGAGGGTAGTGCTTTAACTCCTTTTTTACTGGGCGGTGAGCAAGAGCGTGGTTTAAGAGCTGGCACACATAATGTTGTTAACATTGTCGGTATGGCTGAAGCAGCAACCTTAGCTATGGCGCGTCTACCCGAAGATAGACTTCATTTAGCAAACTTACAAGCACAGTTTGAACAGCAAGTTTTACAAATTGAGGGTGTAACTATAAATGCAAAAGCAGGCCAGCGAAGCAACAAACATAGCAACATACGAGTTGACGGTGTTGACGGGGAAAGCCTCTTACTTAGCCTAGATACTTTAGGCGTAGCCGTAAGTGCAGGCTCTGCCTGTGCAGCAGGTAGTCTTGAACCCAGTCATGTATTAACAGCAATGGGCTTAAACCCTCGTAACGCTAAAGCAAGTCTCAGGTTTTCCTTTGGACGCACGCTAAGTCAAAAAGATATACAGGATGGCGTTGAATTACTAACTCGAGCTATTGAGCGTTGCCGCAACGTAGCTGAAATGCTGTAAGCAAAATCTTGGAGTATAAGTTTAGGTAATAATGCTAAACTCAGCTTGAGTAGGTACAAAACGCTTGGGAGGGCTTGAGATTCGCGCCATTTCAAAACGCATTCAGCATATATGGGCTAATTTACCCCTTGCAAAAAAGGGTTTCATTGTTGTTGGCTTGCCAATTGCAACGATCATCGTAACCGTTTTGGCAACTTCGTTTTTGCTTAATCAACTTAGGCAAGTTGAAAGCCAAATTAATCGTGCTTACCAAACACAATTAGAACTTCAAACCGTTCAGAATTTGGTTCTAGATGCAAGCAGTAGTGTAAGAGGCTTTTTACTTACCAATCGCCCTGATCTTCTTGAACTTTATACGTTTGCCAGTGAGGCTTTACCTGCTCAGCTTGATGACTTGGCAGATACTTTAGCGCGTTACCCTAATCAATTAGAAGAATTTACGAATGCCAGAACCCAAATTGAACAAGAACTCTCTGCCTTAGAAACTCTTTTGGATTTAGCACCCACTTTAAGAACAACATCTCCAGCAAGCATTAACGGCTTTATCATAACGAGTCAAGTTGTTATGGAAGCACTCGAGCAGCAACTTATTCATTTAAAAGATCAGCAGCAGGGCATTATTTCTGGTCTTGAGCAAAGCCGTGGCACGACCTTAACGAGCTATTACGCAGCTATTATTTTTAGTTTATTGGTGAGTGTTCTGAGTTTACTTGTCGGGGTACAGCTTTTTGCTTCTGGTATTACGCGCCGCGTTACCTTACTTAGCGTGGGTGCTGAGCAGCTTGCCAAAGGTCGCTCGGTATCTTTTATAGAAAGCTCTGCCGATGAACTAGGCATATTGAGTACCACCTTGGTGCAAACCAGTCATCTTTTGCAAGAGCGTGAAGAAGCTTTGCAGCTTGCTAGTAACGCTGTGAAGCAAAAGTTTGATGAGCTTACGCAGCGTCATCATCAGATTATTTTGCTTAATCAACTCGGTTCAGCTTTACAAAATGCTGAAACTATTGATGCTATTTATGAACCTATTGCCACTAAAGTACAAGCCTTATGTAAACAATCAAAAACGAACTTAAAAACCTCAGGTAATCTTTATCTTTACGATGACATGCTTAACGCCTTTGTGAGTAAGCACAGTTGGGGTGATGACGCTTCAAAAAAAGATATTGTTTACGTTCAACAATGCAAAGCCTTTGCCTTAGGCAGGTACTACCTTTACAACGCTGAACCTTCTGCTTATTGCAATCATATGAGTGATGTAGCACTGCAAATGACCTACTGCAGTCTTTTACAAACCTCTGACAGAACTCTTGGTTTACTTGTCGTTAACGGTACCGAGCAACTGAGTGACGACCAAAGACAAATTCTAGGCACCATGACCGACCGTATATCTCTAACGCTACACAACCTGCAATTACGCCACTCCCTTTTACAACAAGCCATCAAAGA
>CAZWJZ010000178.1:0-7513 GCA_964634665.1 uncultured bacterium
TGCTATTCAGGCACCTTTTACAGGCATTATGGGTCAAAAACTTGGCAGTGCAGGCAGCGTCTTTTTTACCTACGGCATTGGTGGCGTAGTCATTCTTTTGTTTATTCTGCTATCTCGAACTAACCTGAGTGGCTGGCAAGAACTACCTTGGTACGTCTTTTTAGCTGGACCCCTCGGCTTGCTCATTATTTTTTCACTTAGTTTTACGGTACCGCGCTTAGGCGCAGTTACAGGTAGTGCCTTGTTTATTTTGGCATGGCTTTTTAGTAGCGCCATTATTGATCAATTTGGTTGGTTAGGCGTTCAGGTTAGAACCATTGATGTATCAAGAATTCTTGGAGTCGCAGCCTTAATTCTAGGAACTTGGCTCGTTAGTAAGTAAAAGACTATGAATCCATAACTGCAATTATGGATTCATGCCTTACTAAATTAAGCAGCGATGCCAAATTTTCAAGCCTTTCTGAGGTTTAAAAAGCCGCTTTGAGTACCTAGCTATTTATAAGCAGTCGACTATATAAATCATTAACGTAGTCATAAAAATGAGTCGTGTTGCCTTTAAAAGCGAGATATTGACACGAGATTAAGTTTTGTATCTCCTACAAACAAAGCTATTAGAACTCTTGCTGGGTCACTAGTATCTTCTTGAACCTGCCCTATCACCGTGCCATTTTTAGTTAGATTTCCTTGAATAATCCACTGGTCAAGATCAACTTCTTGGGTTTCTCGAAAGATGGTTCGGGTTTGTACATTATTCATTTGAAAGCTGTCATTGCCTAGCTGCCAAGTGTCTGCCACTTGTTGACCACTATCAAACACAAGATTAATGGTTTTAAAACGATTTGACCTTGCAATTGTCATGTTTAGCCCAAGTGAGTTTGCCGTTAAACTACCTTGCGTTTGACTTTCAGACTCGAGTCCTGCGCTATCTACATCTGATAATTCTGCGCCTTGGGTTGTTAGGTTAGCTGTCCAGGTTGTGTTGTTCGCATCTGTAAAGCTACCGCTTATGCTTTCAAGGGTATCTCTTACCCTGCTGTTTTCTCGGGGTAATTGAATATCTCGAATACTGGCATTTAGGTTCCCTACGATTTCATTACCTGTTATTTGAAAAATGGCACTGTGGTCTTGACTTAAGTAATTACGACCTTCATTTGAAAAGTCACCTCTTAAGTCTGTAAATACAAACTCGAGTTCTGCTCCGTTTAGTCTTTTGACTATGAGTTTGTCGTTTGGCGTTGCTTGGTAGCTAAATACGTTTGTTGCAGTTTCTGTCAGGGTTCCTGTGCCTATTAGGTTGCCTGTGCCTGCTTGCTCTGAGGCAATTAAGACGGCGCTGACAGCAAGCTCTGTAAATTCTGTGGGTGCAGCTATGGCATTTAGGGATGCATCCCATGCTGAACTTAAAATGGTTTCTTCTGAATTATTAGGGTTCGTTGGATTCGTTGGGTTTGGGTCAGTTGGATTAGATGGATTATTGGGGTCAGTTACCGTTATTTGTTGTGATGCGCTTGCGCTTGCACCTTGATTATCTTTAATACTTAAACTAACCGTAAAGCTTCCTGCTTGCTGAAAACTATGGCTAACAATTTGCCCGCTTGCTGTATTGCCATCGCCAAAATTCCAGTTAAACTCTGTAATGCCTCCATCTGAATCCGTTGAGGCAGATGCATCAAAACTGATGCTTAAAGGTGCCTGACCTGTGCTTGCTGAAGCTGTAAAACTAGCTTGAGGTGCTTGATTGCCTGAATTAGTTTGCGGGGTTTGGCCTGTCTGACAGGCACTGAGTAAAAAGAGAAGAAAAATGAGGGTTGATAGCCTTAAAATCATGGTCTTGCCTCCTGACTAAAGCTTAAAAAAGAGAGCGTTACATGAGCGTTACATTACCAAGAAACAAGGGGCAAACAATGAAGATTGACAAAAGCAATAAATTGCTGTACTTTTAGTAAATTTCAATGAAAGGAACTGTTCCACTTAGCGGAACACATACTTGCAAACACTCGAGCTTTTCTAGAGTTCTTTGCTTCCTTAATAGTTGTTAGGCAAAAGCGTTTTTCAAAACGCTAAGTCATTATTTAGAGCTAGCTCTTTTGCTCATGAGGGTTTAAATGCAAGCCATTGAACGTAGTTTCTCAATTCTAAATACCATTGCAGCTCATCCTGAGGGCTTGTCTCTATCTGAAATTAGCCAGTCACTGGGTTTGGCTAAAAGTACAACGTCAAGGTTTTTACAAAGTTTAGAAAATGTAAATGCCATAAGCAAAACCGATAATAAGTATCAAATTGCTATCGGCATTATTAGTCTGGCTTCTTCTGTGCCAAGCGCATATGTCATTCAGGCACTTGCTTACCCTAGCCTTTTAGAATTGGCTGATAAAAGTCGTGAGACAGTTCATTTGGCTATTCAAGAAAACAATCAGGTTAAGTACATTGAACAAATCAACACGCCTCACAGAGTTCAGTTAGAAACGTGGCTAAATAAAGCTTATCCTCTTCATGTGACCGCTGCAGGAAAACTTTTTCTTGCTTTTTCTAGTCATGACTTTTTAGAGGCTTACCTCGCTAAACCCCTTGAGGCCTTTAGCTCTAAAAGCATTACCGACCCCTCTTTATTAAAGGCAGAATTAACGCGCATAAAAGCGCAAGGCTACGCAGAAACCAAACAAGAATTTTCTGAAGAGATTAATGGCTTCGCTGTTGCTATTTTTGACGAGCAGCTTAAACCTATGGCAAGTATTAGCATTAGTGGACCTCACTTCAGGTTTCCCAAAAATGAAGCCAAAAACCTTATCTCGTTACTGTTAGATGCAAGCGAACAGCTAAGTAAAAAATCATTCAAGGAGGAAAGGCTGATAGCCGCACTTTAGCTATCGCATAATCAAACATGAGTTCAGAAATTAGCGAACCCAAACGCCGTGGTGGACGTAGTGCACGAAATGCTTTACGCTCAACACCCAAACCCCAAGCTGAGCGACCTGTCAGAGCAGGTCTTAAAGGCGGACTCTACAAACCCCTAAGTCAAAACGACATGGAACTCATTAACGAAACTGCCCTCAGACTTTGCGAGGAGCTTGGGTTTGCGCAAGCCATACCCTCCATGATTGAACTGGTCACCAAAGCAGGTGGCAGTTACAAAGACGGTCGTTTGTACTTCCCGCGAGCCTTAGTCAAAGAAGCCTTAGCAAACGTGCCTCGCAGTTACATCATGTATGGGCAAACCGATAATCACAATTTAGATGTTGGCGGACAACGGGTACATATGGGCACCGGTGGCGCAGCGCCCATGGTTGTTGACTTTGACACCGGTAGGTACCGAGCCTCAACCACCGCTGACCTCTTTGACATAGCTCGACTGGTAGATAAGCTAGATAACATTCATTTCTACTGGCGCTCAGTAGTAGCAAGAGACATGCCCACCGCGCACGATGTAGACCTAAACACCACCTACGCCTGCATAAGCGGCACCACCAAACACATAGGCGTAAGTTATGTTGACGGCTCGAGTGTTTATGAGGCTGTCAGAATGATGGATATGCTCTTGGGTGGTGAGGGTGCGTTTAAGAAGCGCCCTATTTGCTCTATTAGTTGTTGTCATGTGGTTCCGCCTATGCGATTTGCTGAAGAATCTTGTGATGCTCTTGAGGCTGCGGTTCGCTCTGGCATGCCAGCGACCTTACTTAGTGCAGCTCAGGCAGGTGCAACCGGTCCTGCTGCGTTGGCAGGCACCATAGCGCAAGCCACGGCTGAAACGCTGGCTGGTATGGTCTTTTGTTACCTTATTGACCCTAACTGCAAAATTAATCTTGGCATGTGGCCTTTTGTCTCTGATTTACGCACGGGTGCCATGAGTGGCGGCAGTGCAGAGCAAGCTTTGCTAAGTGCAGGTTGCGCTCAAATGTTTAACTACTACGACCTTCCGGGCTCAACGGCTTCAGGCATGGCAGATTCAAAAATACCTGATGCTCAGTCTGGCTCAGAAAAAGCTTATACCTTAGCTTTAACTGCGCAGGCAGGCGCAACTCTTATTATGGAAAGCGCTGGCATGCAGGGTAGCCTTATGGGTGCAAGTTTTGAAGCTTATGTTATTGATAATGACATGCTTGGCAGTATTCAGCGCACTGTTAGAGGCATTGAAGTCACCGAAGAAACCTTAAGTTATGACGTCATAAAAGAAGTTGTTTATGGCGAGGGTCATTTCTTAGGGCATGACCAGACCATTTCACGCATGGAGACAGATTATTTTTACCCTCTAATTGGTGACCGCAATAGCCCGAGTGATTGGGAAGATGCGGGTGCTAAAGATATTCGTGTGCGTGCCAAAGAAAAAACCAAAGAGATTATGCTTAGTAACTTTCCAGAGCATATAAGTGAAGCGTTAGACCAGAAATTGCGAGAGAATTTTAAGATTCTTTTACCCAGAGAAGCCATGAAACCCGAAAACGGTAGATGGTAAAAGCCAGTGCTAGATAGTAGTACAAACTAAGTAGTCGCTTCTCATTAGTTTTTAGAAATTTAGGAGGATTAAGCTATGCAAGATTACTCGCGCGCTGTCATTATTGGTGGCGGCATGATGGGTGTGGGCTTGCTCTATCACCTTGCCCTTGAAGGATGGACAGACGCTGTCCTTATAGAAAAAAAAGATATTACCAGCGGTTCAACATGGCACGCTGCTGGGCAATGCCCAAGTTTTACCTCTAACTACAACTTAGGGCTTATTCATGATTATGGTAATAAGCTTTACCCAAAACTTGAAGAAATAACGGGTCAGTATGTAAGCTGGCATGGCCCCGGTAGTTTACGCTTTGCCCTAACGCCCGAAGAGGTTGACTACTTTCGCATTGCTGAAGGCATGTCTAAGCTTGTTGGCTTTCACTTAGAAATCATTAGCCCAGAGCGTTGCCAAGAACTCTTTCCGCATGTCAAAACAGAAGGTGTTCTGGCAGTAGCTTGGACCAAAGGCGATGGTCATGTAGACCCAGCAACCTGCTGCCGTGCTATGGCAAAAGCTGCTAAAGATTTGGGTGCAACGATTTACGAAGACACCCTTGTAACCAACACCAAGCAATTAGACAATGGTGAGTGGGAAGTCATCACTGAAAAAGGTAGCATTCGCGCTCAGCATGTCGTAAATTCTGCTGGTTCATATGTAGATAGAGTTGCCAATTGGGTGGGTCTAAACGTGCCCATGACCAACATGAAGCATCGTTACGTTGTCACTGAACCCATTAAAGAAATTTATGAGCGTGATAGCGAAATGCAAGTCTTTCGTGACCCTTACCCATCAGCCTATTACCGCCAAGAGCAAGAAAGCATGTTAATTGGCATCTATGAAACCGAGGGCATGCAAGAAGCGTGGGCAGGCAGTCAACCCCAGTGGGAAGATAGCTATGAGCTTTTTGAAACCGAAATCGACAGCATATTGCCATGGCTCGAACGTGTCATGGAGCGTGCCCCTATGATGGAAACAGCAGGTATTAAGCGTGTGGTGAATGGCGCGATTTCGCATACACCAGATGCAAACCCTCTTTTAGGACCAGCCGCAGGGCTTAAAAACTATTGGTTTTGTAGTGGTGCCAGCATTGGCATTGCTCAGGGTGCAGGTAGCGGTAAATACCTTGCACAATGGATGGTGCATGGTGCTGCAGATATAAACATGATTGGGCTTGACCCTAGGCGTTTTGGTAGCTACGCCACCGCTGATTATGTTAAAGAAAAAGCCTTTGAAGATTACGGTCATATGTATGTCTTACATGTGCCCGGTGAGGAGCGCACTGCGGGTCGTGGCGCAAGGGTTACGCCTTTATTTGAGAAATTAAAAGCAAAGGGCTGTGTTTATACCGAGGCGTTTGGTTGGGAGCGCCCCAAGTGGTTCTCACTTGATGGTCGCATAGAAAAACCAAGTTACCGCCGAAATAACAGCTTTGAGGTTGTCGCAACAGAGTGCAAGGCAGTGCAAGAGCGTGTAGGCATTATTGATTTATCTAGCTTTGCTAAGTTTGAAGTAACAGGTGCAGATGCCTATGACTTTTTAAATAGAGTGGTTGCCAATCGTATTAGTAAAAAAACCGGTGGCATTACCCTTGCGCACGCCCTGACTGCTAGCGGGCGCATTGAAAGTGAATTTACGATTACGCGGTTAGCAAATAATAAATACTATGTTTTATCTGGCGCAGCAGCAGAATTAAGAGATTTAGATATTTTGAAATTTGCGGTGCAAGACGGTGAAGAGGTAAGCATCAAAAATGTAACAGATGACTACGGAATTCTAATAGTAACAGGGCCGAAATCACGTGAAGTCTTATCAACTATTACAGATGCAGATTTAAGCAACGAGGCATTCCGCTGGCTTAGCGCACAAGAAATAACCGTGGCAAGCATAAACGTTCGTGCCTTACGCGTAAGTTATGTGGGTGAACTCGGCTGGGAGTTACACGCACCCATGCAGCAGCTAGAAAAGCTTTATGACGCCATTATGCAAGCAGGCGAAAAACATGGCATAGCAGATTTTGGTAGTTACGCCGTAAACAGCATGCGCATGGAAAAAGCTTACGCTGGCTGGTCAAGCGAACTCACCAACGAAATCACCCCCATAGAAGCAGGCATAGAACGTTTCGTAAACTACAATAAAGACTTTACTGGCAAAGATGCTGTAATCAAACGCAAAGAAGACGGCATTGCTATTAAAATGATTTACATGGAGCTTGACGCAACAGATGCAGACTGTCGCGGAGGCGAACCCATCATGCTAAACGGCAACGTGGTCGGCATGACCACCAGCGGCGCCTACGGACACCGCACAGGCAAAAGTTTAGCCTTCGGCTACATACAAACAGACCTAACAGAACAAGCATTTGACATTATGCTCCTAAGTGAAATGAAAAAAGCTCGAGTTTTAGACAAGCCTGCTTATGACCCTGATAATTTAAGACTTCGTGATGTAAAGGCGACACCTTAAAGGAGTGACCGATGTTTAGTGCTTGCTGCTCAGAAAAGACTAAAGCTTACCGGCAAGCATGGTTCGCGAGTTACTGTCTCCTTAGGAGTAATTATGAATTTACCTTCTGAAACGCATGTCGTCATTATTGGTGGCGGCATTATTGCTTGTAGTTTGGCGTATCACTTAACCAAAATTGGTATTACAGATGTAGTGCTCCTAGAACGCAAGCAACTCACTAGCGGTACAACATGGCATGCAGCTGGGCTGGTGGGGCAACTCCGAGCCACCCATAACATGACGCGTTTAGCGCAGTACACATCACAACTCCTCCTTGACCTTGAAAAAGAAACAGGTCAAGCAACAGGCTTTAAACAAACAGGCTCTATTTCTATAGCCAACAACCAAGAGCGCTTTGAAGAGTTAAAACGAGGTGCCAGCATGGCTCGCTGCTTTGGGGTTGAAGTTGACGTAATTACGGCTGAAGACATAAAAAAAGTCTGGGATATGGTCAATATTTCTGATGTTGTAGGCGGCGTTTGGCTACCGGGCGATGGTCAAACAAACCCTACAGATACCACC
>CAZWJZ010000178.1:7523-9555 GCA_964634665.1 uncultured bacterium
GAGGCGCACGCAACTATGGGGTAAAAATCTTTGAAGATGTCAAAGTTACTGGCATTTTACAAAAAGAAGGTCGGGTAACAGGTGTTAACACTGAATATGGAGAAATAAAAGCTGAAATCGTAGTGAACTGCGCAGGCATGTGGGCAAGAGAAGTAGGCAAATGGGCAGGCGTAAACGTACCCCTGCACGCTGCTGAGCACTTTTATATTGTTACTGAGGAAATAGAAGGTCTCAAATCAGGCTTACCTACCTTAAGGGACCCTGGCGGTTTTACCTACTATAAAGAAGAAGTCGGCAGCATCTTAGCAGGCTTTTTTGAACCCAATGCAAAACCATGGGGAGATGGTGGTGAGAGCATACCCGATGACTTTATGTTTGGCACCTTTAATGAAGATTGGGACCATTTAGAACCCACTTTTGAAAAAGTACTTGAACGCATGCCCGTTATTGGCAACACAGGTATAAAAACCTTCTTAAATGGCCCTGAAAGTTTCACACCAGATGACCGCTATCAACTTGGTGAAAGCCCTGAACTCAAAAACTTTTATGTTGCTGCTGGCTTTAACTCTATCGGCATTCAATCATCAGGTGGAGCAGGCAAAGTCTTAGCTGACTGGATCAAAGATGGCCACCCACCCATGGACTTATGGGATGTAGATATACGCCGCAACATGCCGTTTCAGCAAAATAAACGCTATCTAAAAGAACGCACCACCGAAACGCTTGGCCTACTGTATGACATGCACTGGCCCTTTAAACAAGTTGAAACAAGCCGAAACATACGCAAAACCATCCTGCATAACAGACTCCTAAACGCAAATGCCTGCTTTGGTGAAACCGCCGGCTGGGAACGCCCAAACTGGTATGCCCCCAAAGGCATAGAAGCCAAATACAAGTACAGCTACAAACGCCAAAACTGGTTTGATTATTCTGCCGAAGAACACAAAGCTGTACGTGAAAACGTAGGCATATTTGACCAAAGCCACTTCAGTAAATACTTACTCCAAGGCAAAGACGCTGCAAACGTCTTAAACCGCATAGCCAGCAGCAACTTCAACGTACCCATAGGCAAAATAGTCTACACCCAACTCCTAAATGAGCGCGGCGGCATAGAAGCAGACATCACCATAACCAAAACCGCAGAAAACAGTTTCTACATTGTTGATGGTGCAGCCTTACAAATACGCACCCCTCATTTCATAAGAAAACACATTTTAGAGCATGAACACGCTTTTCTAACCGACATAACCTCAAGCTATGCGCTCATCCCTGTTATGGGGCCAAATTCACGCGCCTTACTTAGCAAACTAACCGACACAAATCTAAGCAACGAAGCCTTTCCCTTTGGCACAAGCCAAGAAATAGAATTTGCACAAGCCAAACTAAGAGCCAGCCGCATAACTTATGTGGGTGAGCTAGGCTGGGAGCTACATGTACCTACTGAATTTGCCCCCCATATTTATGACGCCCTCATAGCAGAAGGCAAACCCTTTGACTTAAAACACTGCGGCTACCACGCCATGAACTCACTACGCATAGAAAAAGCCTACAAACACTGGGGCCACGATATTGCAGATGAAGACACCCCCATAGAAGCAGGCTTAAGCTTTACCGTAGACTTCAGCAAAGAAAACTACCTAGGCAAAACCATATTAGACAAGCAAAAAGCCAACGGGGTAAACAAGCGACTGGTACAATTTGCTCTCGAAGACCCCGAACCCCTCCTTTACCATAACGAACCCATCTGGCGTGACAACAAAATTGTTGGATTTTTAACAAGCGGCATGTACGGTCACACCCTTGGCACAGCCATAGGCTTAGGATACGTAACGAATGAAGAAGGCGTAAATGCAGACTTTGTTAAATCAGGAAGCTACGAAATTGAAGTAGCCTGCGAGCGCATACCCGCAACTGCAAGCCTGAGACCTATGTACGACCCCAAAAGCACAAAGGTAAAATTGTAAATCATCTATTTGTAATTAAGTTACTCCATAGAAGGTTTGCAAAATACTGAATGGGTCTATCCGTACGC
>CAZWJZ010000179.1:0-9552 GCA_964634665.1 uncultured bacterium
GTTTTAAGCTACAAGATTATTGCATCAGCTGACTGTTTTTTGTCCTAGGTGTAAGCCCTGGAGATACTTAAAGTAATTTATCCAGAAAGCTTTGCAGAAAGACTTAATGGGTTTTGCTTTACTCCCCTAGGCCGCAATTAGTTTTTTAAGCTCGCAAAACAAACCAAAAAGACTATTAAAGATGCGCTTGTAACTTTTGCAGCATAGCACCCTTAGGCATAGCACCCAAGAACGTATCAACAGGCTCACCTTCTTTAAAGACAATCAGCATAGGAATACTCTGAACACTAAAAAGCTGCGACGTAACCGGGTTCTCATCCACATTAAGTTTCACGATTTTCAGTTTACCTGCAAGCTCCTTAGATAAGTCCTCTAAAACAGGCGTAATCATACGACAAGGGCCACACCACTCAGCCCAAAAATCAACCAATACAGGCACCGCAGCATTTAAATCATCCTTAAAGCTCGAGTCTGAAGCTTGTACTAACCAAGGTAGGCTGTTTTGGCAGCTTCCGCAGACAGGTACGTTACCTTCGGGGGTTTGCTTAATTCGGTTTTTGGCACCACAATTTACACATTTACTAATGCTTGACATAGCTACAGTGTAGAGCAGTCCTTTCCTAAACCCTAGTTTTAAGCAAAACATGTGCCTGAAAAAAAAGTCTGAAGATTTCTTAAGCTGCATTAAGATTCAGTTAAGCTTATTGTTCAAAGCTTTAAAACGGAGGAAATACCTAATGAAAAGATTTGCTTTATTAGTGAGCTTGTTATTAAGCCTAGTGCTGGTTGCTTGCCAAACAACAGAAACAGCAACGCAGACTGCTGCTGAAATGATGCAGGGAAACAGTGACTACGGTGCATTTTCAAAAGCTCTAGAGAATCTAGATATGGAAGATGTTGGTAGTAATGGTGACTTAACCTTGTTTGTTCCCACTACAGATGCATTTCAGACTTACGCAGATGCTAACAACATAAGCCTTGAAGAATTACTAGCTAGTCCTGACCTTGAAAAAGTATTGACCTATCATATGGCAGATGGTCTACTAGTTGCTGCTGAAATAACTGCCTTAACTGAAATTACATCTCGCACTGGCGATACGATTAAAGTGGCAGTGGAAGACGGCAGTGTCATTTTAAATGATAGTGCCAAAGTAATTGTGGCAGATTTAAAAGCACAAAATGTTGTTATTCATGTTATTGATGCTGTACTAGAACCAGCTGCTCCATTACCAACCATTGTAGGTCTAGCTTCATCAAGTGAAGACTTAAGCACTTTGGTGGCGGCAGTTAGTGCGGCTGGTCTTGTTGATACCCTAAATGGCGAAGGTCCCTTTACGGTGTTTGCACCAACCAATAAAGCCTTTGAAACAGCAATTGCTGCTTTGGGCTTAACAGCGGAAGAGCTTTTAGCCAATACTGACCTACTAACAACTGTCCTTACCTACCACGTTGTTGCTGGCGAATTTCTAGCAGCAGATGTCTTGGCAGCAGAAACCCTAAAAACTGTACAAGGTGAAGATATAACAGTTGATGCTGCCAATGTAAAAGTTAATGATAGTGGCATTGTTCAGACTGATTTAAAAGCATCTAATGGTGTGGTTCACATCATTGATGCTGTACTCCTACCACCCTCATTAACACAAGAGCCAACACCAAGCATTGTTGATACTGTTGTCAATAACCCTGACTTTAGTATTTTGTTAGCTGCTGTACAAAAAGCAGGCTTAGTTGATGCACTTAGTGCTGAAGGTCCTTTAACTGTCTTTGCGCCTAATAATAAAGCCTTTGAAGACCTAGCTCACCAACTAGAAGTAGAGGTTGCTGACCTTCTAGAGCTACCTAACTTAAAAGATATATTACTTTATCACGTTGCTGAAGGAGCCCTAGACGCAGCAACGATTGCTAAGCATGATGCACTTAAAACAGTTCAAGGTAGTAATATTCATGTAAGTTTGTCTGATGGTGCAGTTTTTTTAAACCATAGCAAAGTTATTACTGTTGATATTAAAGTATCAAACGGCATTATTCATGTGATTGATGGTGTTTTATTGCCTAATTAAGGCTAGTCAAACTAAGTCAATATTAACTAAGCTAAGTTGCTAGGCAGGCTACTTAGCTTAGTTAACTAATAAAAAGCCAAGCAATTGTTTACTTACATACAGCATGAGTTAGCTGCAAAGCTCTAAACTAAACGAATCTTAAGTCAACTCAAGGTTTAAGGTCAGAAATAAAACGTTATAATGAAACTAATGAAAACGCACATTAAAAAAATTCTACTAAGCTTCTTTATATTGCTTACGAGCATCAGTGCATTTGCACAAGATCTTGTAACGGGTACAGAGGTTCTTTTGACAGACCTGTCAAGCGAAAAGATTGTGGGTCACGGTCTAGTAGAAGCAGGTGCGCTAACCTTAAAATTAATAGACGAAACAGGCGGATTCTTCTTATATTTCATTTTTCCTGACGGTCAGGTAGCCACACATCAAGGAGAAATAACCCCTGAACTCATCGGTGTTTTTACAGATACGGGAGAACTCATAGACGTAACAACGGTACTAGCAGGTCGAGGTGGCATAAGCCTAAACATAGTGAGGGCCCAAAGCATAAGCCCAGAACAACCCTCAGATGACGAAAGGCTCGAGCAACCAGGAAGTTCGTAAGCATTAAATACCGCAAAGGGAAGGGCAGCATCGCTTTGCAGCAACAAATACACAAATGGCTTTTTCTTAGTTTAAGTCTCGTTTTACTATGCTCTGCTTGCATACCAAGTCAGAGAGTGTACCCGACTGGCGCAAATGTACTAACCTTTAGTGCTGATGCTTGGGGTGGAACACCGTTTAATGAAGCGGATAAAAAAAATGTTTTCATAAAAGCATTAAGCTCAAAAAGTAAAGAAAGAATAGAACAACACATCCCTTATCAGATTGAAGGAAATGCCAAGGTTGCATGGTTTCTAGCCTTTTACGAAGTTGATGCCAGAACGTTACCACCAAGCCTAAAGAATGGCTTTGAACTTGTTGTTACACCTAGCACAACATCAGAATTAAAACTAACTAACGGTATGACTGGCATCTCATGGCTCGTAAAACTAAGCGCAGCCAAAGATCACATATTAGCAACACAATAAAAAGCTAAAGCGACACAAGACCTAAAAGGCGTTTAAAGACTAATTATGGCAAAACAAAAAGCAAGCATTTTGATTGTAGAAGATGATAAGCGACTTTCCGAACTACTTTGCCAAGAATTAAGCTACGAAGGTCATAGCACCGTAGCTGTAAGTACAGGCATACAAGGCCTATTAGAAGCTGAAAAAAATAATTTTGACCTAATCGTACTCGACTTAAACCTACCTGACATGGATGGCATAGAAGTTGCCGAACGCCTGCACGGACGCATAAACGCCAGCATACTCATGCTAACCGCTCGAGCTGATCTTGCGAGCCGCGTGGCAGGGCTTTACGCTGGTGCTAGTGATTACTTAACCAAACCCTTTAGCTTACAAGAACTCATGGCACGCATATTTGTGCGCTTAAGAGAAAAAGGCTCGAGTCAAGCTAAATTAAATTACAAAAAAGTAGAGCTTGACAGTGAATCACGGCAGTGCATAGTTGAAAATAATGTACTATCCCTAACAGCAAATGAGTTTGCACTCTTAGAGTTACTCATGAAACATCAAGGGCGTATATTTTCAAAAGAAGATATAGAAGAACGTATTTATAGAGGTGATGAGCAACCCGGCTCTAACACCATAGAAGTCTTTGTATCAAGCTTAAGAAAGAAATTAGCAGCCGAAGGTGTAAATAGCTTAATTAGCACCGTGCGCGGTATGGGGTATGTTATTCAGTGATGAAAAGGGGAAAGTGGAAAGGAAAAAGAGAAAAGAAATGAAAACTTTTTACTTTTTACTTTTTACTTTTTACTTCCGATATCCTTTTGAACCACTAATAGACAAAGCAAACAATCTAAATACCCCATAATGAGCCTTCGATTTCGCCTTAGTTTACTTGTAGCTTTCATAACGCTTAGTGCCATGATTTTATTTGCAGTACTCGAGTATAGTTTGTTTACGCGTTCGCAAATTGAGCAGCTCGAGCTTGTGATTGAGCGTGATTTGGAGCGGGCGCAGTCTTTACTTACGAATCCTCTTTTGGGTGCGAATCTTAGTGAGCTTAATGCTCAAGGTTTCATTCAGCAGTTTGTTAATAATGAGGGTGTGGTGGTCATTCCGCCAGCTCAGGTAACTGTTTTGCCTTTAGTAACTAAGGCGAGTTTGCTAACTATTGAGGGTCAAACCATGCTGGTTTCTCAGGTTCCTTGGCGTTCTACTACAGGTGCTACGCTAGGCAGTATTCGTGCTGCTCTAGATGTTAGTAGTGCTATGGAGGTACGCAGGAATTTACGTAGAAGCTTGCTTATAAGCAGCGTGAGTATAGCTATATTGGCAGTCATAAGTGGCCTTCTTATATTAAATAGAGCTTTAAAGCCCTTAAGGAACTTAGCTAAAGAAGCCAAACAAATAGATCCTGCGCAACCCCGCATGGCGATTTATGATGGCCCGCAAGATGAAGTCGCTGACCTAGCCAATGCCTTAAATAGTGCCTTGACAGGTATAAGGGAACGGCAAGAAGCTGAGCGAGCCAGCTTAGCTGAAATTGCTCATGAACTCGCTGCACCCTTAAGTTTAGTGTCAGGTCATTTAAGCTCACTCCAAAAGCAAATGACAGACCCTAGATTAGAATCAGCCAAAGATGCTGCTGATGAACTCCTTTACACCTCTCAAGATTTACTAACCTTAGCCCGAGGTGAGTTAGAGCAACCCCTTGACTTTAGAATATGCGACTTAAGCGAAGTTGTACAAAAAGTAGCAAACAGCTACCCAGCGGTTCACTTAAAGAATATAACAACAGCCCAAATAGCTGGCAACCCAGAGCGCTTAACGCAGCTCATAAGAAACCTAGTTAGAAACGCAGTACAAGCCACAGCCGAAGATGGTGAAGTGAAACTCGAGCTTAAAGAACAAACTAGTAAGTTTATTGTGGAAATAAAAGATACAGGTGCCGGCATAGCCGCTGCTGACCTTGACAACATTTTTGAGAGATTCTTTACCAAACGCGGTGGCGTGGGGGTTGGTTTAAGTGTTGCTAAACGCATAGCAGAGCAGCACGGGGGAGACATAAGCGTAAGTTCTGAGTTAGGTAAAGGAACCCTGTTTAAAGTAGAGTTACCAAGTCTAGCAAGCATGACAGATTAAGAACAGTACATCACCAAAAAATAAAGCATCTAAAAAATATAAACTAAGCACAAAAAGATAAAAAGACAAGCCTAACCTTGACTTATATGCAGTTTGCATATATACTAATTGCATATAAGGTGATAAACATGAACCAAGACGAACAAAACTACCTAAAACACTACAACCCCAACGACTTCGACCGACCCAGCATAACCGTAGACATCGTCATACTCACCATACAAAACAAAAAACTAAAAACCCTAATCACCAAACGCACCGAACACCCCTACAAAAACCAAACAAGCCTAATCGGCGGCTTTGTAAATATAAACGAAAGCCTAGACAACGCAGCCAACCGGATCTTAGAACAAAAAGGAAAACTAAAAAACATATACCTAGAACAACTCTACACCTTCGGCAACCCCAACCGAGACCCCCGCATGAGAATCATCAGCGTAAGCTACTACGCACTCGTAGAACACACACAAATAAAAACCCAAAACAACCTAAAACTCTACGACCTAAACCCAACCACCCAAACCCTAACAAACAAAAAAGGAAACCCCAAAACCCTAGCCTTCGACCACCAAGACATAATCAACATGACCCTAAAACGCATAAAAGGAAAACTCGAGTACGTACCCATAGGCTTCGAACTACTACCCGAACGCTTCACACTAAGACAAGTACAAGAAGTACACGAAATAATACTAGGCAAACAACTAAACAAAGACGCCTTCAGAAGAAAACTACTCGCCTCAAAGCTAGTAGAAGCAACAGGCGAATTTGAAACAGGCAAAGGCTTCAGACCAGCCGAATATTATGTATACGCCGAAAAATCATGATGCTTTAGTAATAAAGTTGGGTCAACAAATAAATAGCACTAAAGCGTTTTACTCTTAATGCAAAGAATGTCAGGAGAGCCAATGGTTATTAAAGATTTTATCAGTAGATATCGAAACCACCCTGTTCTTTTTATTGGTACAGGGATAAGTTTAAGATACCTTAATAATTCTTATGCATGGCCTGAATTATTGAAAAAAGTAGCATATGAGTTAAAAGGTAATACTGAATATTATTTAGATTTAAAGTCTGATTGTGATGTTGGTGGAAAATGTGATTTTGCGAAGGTGGCACAAATCCTCGAAGAAGATTTTCATGATTATTGTAGAGTAAATCGTCATGGAAAATTTAAAAGCGTAAATGACCAGTTTTATCAATATATGGAAAAGGGAATTAAAGTTAGTAGGTTTAAAATCTATATTACCCAACTTTTAGAATCCATAGATGTTAGAAGTGAGAAAATAGGCGAGATAGCTGAGTTTAAAAAGATTCGAAAGAATATAGGATCGATCATTACTACTAATTATGATACGTTTGTTGAGAGTGTTTTTGAATTTGAACCCTTAATTGGGAACGACATTTTGTTAAGTAATCCTTATGGCTCTGTATATAAAATTCATGGTTGTGTATCTCACCCTTCCAAAATTGTAATAACGAGTGATGACTATAATACATTCAACGAAAAATACGATTTGATTAGAGCTCAACTTCTTTCGCTTTTCATACATAATCCAATAATTTTTATGGGTTATAGCATTAGTGATGAAAACATCAAAAATCTTCTTAAAACAATCTTTACATATGTAGAAGCTAGCTCAGAAGAAGCAAGTTTGATAAAAGATAACTTCCTCTTAATTGAGTATGAAGAGAATTCTACATCTCATGATGTAGTTGAACATGACATTGATATTGAGGGTCTTTCGACAATTAGAATCAATAAGGTTAAGACTGACGACTATTTAGAAATATATAAGTGTTTATCCAAGCTTACACTCCCAATTTCTGCAATGGATGTTCGTAAGGTTCAAAACATTGTTAAAGAGATATATGCTGGTGGAAATATAAAAGTAAATATTACTGAGAATTTAGATTCTCTACGAAATAGCGATAAGATAATCGCTATTGGGTCAGATAAAACAATCAGATATGAATTTCAAAATATTCCAGAGATGATGACTAATTATTTTACGATAATGGAGGAATCTAACTCTCAATTGCTAGCCCTTATAAATAAGTTTAAAATTTCTAAGACCCAATATTTCCCTATTTTTGGATTTAGTCAGATTTGTGAGACCATTGGTGATGAGATTCGTGGCAAGTTGAAAGAGCAACAAAAAGTAAAGATAACAACAGTCTTAGAAACGATTTCAGACCCCTGTAAAACTCATAAGACTAGTATCATTGAAATATTGAGTGATGATTCAGTCACCCCAAGTAATAAAATTAATGCGATATTCTGGTCAACAATCGAACAGAAAATATCATTAGATGATGTTGAAAAATATCTAAAAGAATTTAACAATAAATCTGATTCCTCATATCGAAAACTCTTATGTGCCTACGATTTTGTAAAGTATGGTCCGTAATAATAAATATTGCTTTCAGCTAGTGCTAAGAAGTTAAATCAATACACGCGAAATAGAATAATTCAGCATTTAAAACATCAACTTTAAGGCTACTTTCTAAAAGGAGAAACAATATGAATATCATTACTGCTACAGATTCCTACAAAGTTACGCACTTTAAGCAATTTCCGCCTAAGACAAGCAAAATGTTTAGCTACATTGAGTCGCGCGGTGGGGTTTATAGTGAAACACGGTTTTTTGGGTTGCAGTATTTGCTTAAAACGTGGCTTGAAAATCCTGTAACGAAAGAGCATGTTGAAGAAGCAGATGAGCTATTTAAAGCGCATTTTGGCGGTGATTACTTCCCGAAGGAAGGCTGGATGCGTGTTGTTGAGAAGCATGGGGGGCTTCCGCCTGTAAAGATTCGTGCGGTGCCTGAGGGTACGCTTGTTCCTACGCATAATGTTTTGCTGACGATTGAATCTACTGACCCTGAGTTGTTTTGGTTGCCGGGTTGGCTTGAAACGCAGATTTTGCGCACTATTTGGTATGGCACTACGGTGGCTACGGTGAGTCATAGTGCGAAGCAGCTTATTTTGGGTTATTTGGAGCGTACGTCAGATAATGCAGTGGGGGAGATTGGTTTTAAGTTGCATGATTTTGGTGCGCGTGGTGTGTCTAGTGCTGAGTCTGCTGGGCTTGGTGGTTTGGCGCATTTGACGAACTTTTTGGGTAGTGACACGATTGAGGCGTTGTTGTTTGCGCGTAAGTACTATGGTGAGGTTATGGCGGGGTTTTCTATTCCTGCTATGGAGCATGCCACGGTTACGAGTTGGGGGCGTAGTGGTGAGGCGGATGCATATGCGAATTTTTTAGAGCAGTTTGGTAGTGAGGGTAGCGTTATTGCGGCTGTTTCTGATAGTTACAATATTTATGAGGCGGTTGAGGATATTTGGGGGGGTGAGCTTAAGGATAAGGTTCTTGCGTCTGGTGCCACGGTGGTTATTCGTCCGGATAGTGGTGATCCGCCTCTTATTGTTTTGCGTACTTTGCAGATGCTTGAGGCTAAGTTTGGGGTTACGCGTAATGCTAAGGGCTTTAAGGTGCTTAATACCATGCGGGTGATTCAGGGGGATGGTATTAATCTTGATTCTATTCGTCGGATTCTTGATTTGGCTGAGCGGTATGAGTTTAGTGCTTCGAATATTGCGTTTGGTATGGGGGGTGCGTTGTTGCAGCAGGTGAATCGTGATACGCAGAAGTTTGCTATGAAATGTAGTGAGGTTGTGGTGGATGGGGTTGCTCGCCCTGTGAGTAAAGACCCTGTTACTGACCCGGGTAAGAAAAGTAAGACGGGTAGACTCGAGCTTTACCGCATTAAAGGCAGGCTTGTTACCAGTGCAGATGAGCTTAATGCTGAGAAGGTTTTGCGTACGGTATATGAGGATGGCGAGTTGCTTGTGGAAGATAGTTTAGCGGATATTCGGGCGCGTTAGCTTCTGCTTAGTAGTAAGGCTATGAGTGCGAGTAGCGCGGGTAGTCCTTGGGTCATTAAGATGCTGCGTTTTGCGGTGAAGCCACCGTAGAGCGCAGCAATGACAACGCAGAGTATAAAGAAGAGTTGTATTTGCCAGCTCACGCTTGCTGTGGGGTGTACTAAGCCCCAAAATAAGCCTGCTGCTAGAAAGCCGTTGTAGAGGCCTTGGTTTGCGGCTAGGGTTTTGGTGGTTTCGGCATCTTCTTTTTTAATGCCGAAGGTTTTTAGGGTTCGTGGTTTGGTCCAGGCGAACATTTCTAAGTACAGAATGTAGATGTGTTCAACTGCGACGAGCCCTACCAGTATGATTGCAATGATTCCCATGATTTAGAGTCTACCTTGTTTATTAAGGGTAAAGAGGGTGTTTGTGGTTT
>CAZWJZ010000180.1:0-9532 GCA_964634665.1 uncultured bacterium
AGGAGGGTGCAGATATGCTTATGGTTAAACCTGCCCTGCCGTACCTTGATATTTTGGCAAAATTGCGCCCTAAAACAAGTTTGCCATTGGTGGCTTATCAGGTGAGTGGTGAGTACGCCATGCTTAAAGCGGCAGCAGCTGCTAATGCTTTAGATGAAGCTCTCGCTGTTCAGGAGTCTTTAACGAGTATTAAACGAGCAGGTGCAAAGTTAATTATGACCTATTACGCAGTTGAAGCTCTCGAGAAAGGCTGGCTTTAGAACCCGTGAAGGGTTCTAGTTTAAGCCGATCATCCTCATGAAGCTTAGCTCCCGTGCAGTTACCCGAATTGCTTTTAGCATCATTATTGTGTTTGTACTTGCGCAAGTCATCTGGTGGATTATTTTTCAAAATCTTTATATTGCCTCAGTCACAGATAAAATATTACTCGAGTGGCAACAAGATGTTGCGGTGGCTAATGCAATCGTTACAGAGCTGCCTTCGCAAGCCTTACAAGCGGAGTTGTTAGCACGTTATCCGCAGCTTGATTTTGACACAACAACAACAAGTTTTAGTCTAAATGAACGCTACCTTGATGCGTTTATGAGAGAGCAAAACAGATCAGTAAGAATGTTTGCTTATGAAGGACCCTTTTTTGTACTGGTCATATTGATAGGACTCTGGATAATTGCGCGAAGCTTGCACACTGAGCGTGAATTAAAGTTACGGCAACAAAACTTTTTATCGGCTATAAGCCATGAGTTTAAAACTCCCATAAGTACTTTGAGATTACTTATTGAAACGGCACTCATGCGCAAACTAAGCCATGAAAAACAGACTGATTACCTAAGACGCATGGAAGCAGAACTGAGCCGCTTAGAGCACACTAGTGAGCAAGTCTTAGCAAGCGCCAGACTCGAGCAGAGCAAAGAAGCCCCTATTCTAGAGCCTTTTGAACTCAACAATTTGGTGCAAACCCTGTTAACAAATGCCAAGGCGGGCCTAGAGGCAAAAGGGGCAAAACTCAGTGTTTCCTATGCACAAGAAGCGCTCGATGTTTCTTTAGATTACGCGGCGTTTACGCTGGTACTAAATAACTTACTTGACAATGCCGTAAAGTACAGCCCTGAACCTAAAAAAACCATAAACGTTAAACTCGAGCTTAACGGGGATTTGGTGTTGCTGCATGTTGAAGATGAAGGTATTGGTATTGAGGCAAGTGAATTGAAGCATGTGTTTGAGCGTTTTTATAGGGTGGGTAGCGAGCTAACTCGCGAATCTAAGGGTGTGGGTTTGGGTTTGCATTTGGTTAAATCTATTACTGAGGCTATGAATGGTTGGGTGCGAGTTGAGGCTAATGAGCCAAAAGGAACGCGTTTTACGCTTGTTTTGCCTCGCCGTATTGCGTTAACAGCACAAGAGCAAGCCTTAAGTTTGGGGAATTCATGAAAGCTGTTGTTTTAATTGTTGAAGATGAGCTGAGTTTAGCTGAGATTATTTCAGAAAATTTGCTTGAAGAAGGCTATAAAGTGCTGCATGCACCTGATGGTCAAAAAGGCAAAGAAATGTGGCAAAGCACTCAGCCTAATCTTGTTGTTTTAGATGTCATGCTGCCGCACATTAATGGCTTTGATTTATGTGAAAGCATGCGTGAAGCAGGCTTTGAAACCCCTGTGCTGTTTTTGAGCGCTAAAGGTGAAGCGCAAGACCGTATTAAAGGTTTGCGTGCTGGTGGAGATGATTATTTACCTAAACCTTTTCACTTGCCTGAGTTTTTGCTCCGCGTACAAAACATGCTTAAAAGGCAAGGTTGGGGTAAAGAAGAACCTTTAAGCCAATTTGACTTTGCGGGTCATAATATTAACTTCAGAACCTACACTGCTACTTTAGCTAATGGAAAAGAAGTTGCATTAGGTGACAGGGAATTAGGTATTTTTAGACTTCTCAGTAGCCGAGCTAATGAAGTGGTAAGCCGAGATGACATTTTGGATGAAGTTTGGGGCGATGACGCTTTCCCTAGTAGCCGTACGGTGGATAACTTCATTATGCGCTTACGAAAACTCTTTGAACCCCAGCCCAGCCAGCCCATTTACCTGCACACTATCTGGGGCGTGGGTTATAAATTTACACCAGAAGCTAAACAGCCAGAAAATACCGATAATGCATAAGCAGCTCGAGCTTGATAAAGCAGACTTAAATGCCATTTTGAGTCACACTTTGCAGGCTTCACAACGGTTCTTTGCTTCTTTGCCTGAACGTAAAGTTGCGCTTCAGCCTGTAGCAAGCGAGAGACTTGCTTTACCGTTCATGGGTGTAGGTGCCTTACAGGCTTTAGCGCTGTTTCAGTCGCGCTATTCAGACCATTTATCCGCCAGTGCAGGTGCGCGTTACTTTGGCTTTGTAACGGGTGGCGCAACCCCTGCAGCCCTTGCGGGTGACTGGCTGACTAGCGTTATCGATAACAACGCTACAGGTTATGGTGATTCTGTTGTACCTCTCATTGAACTAGAAACCGTTGCCATGCTCCGAGATTTATTTGCTTTACCAGACAGTTTTACAGGCGCTTTTGTGACTGGTGCAACCATGTCAAATTTTACAGGCTTAGCGATAGCAAGACAATGGTGCGGGCAAAAACAAGGCATCAACATAGCTCAAGATGGCCTGCAAAAATCAATTAAAGTATTGGCTGGTACTGCGCATTCATCTGTTTATAAAGCTCTTTCTATGCTTGGTATGGGGCGAAACAGTCTGCTTAAAGTAGATTGCCTCGAAAACCGTGAAGCTATTAATGTAGCCACACTCGAGCGTGCCCTTTCTGCTAGTTCTGAGCCTTGTATTGTGGTGGCGAGTGCAGGTACCGTTAATACGGTTGATTATGATGATGTTGCTGCAATTGCTCATCTCAAAGAGCAGTATGATTTTTATTTGCATGTTGACGCGGCCTTTGGAGGCTTTGCGGCGGTATCTGAAAAAACAAAGTATTTGCTTGCGGGTTGGCAAGCTGCTGATTCTATTACCATAGATGCGCACAAATGGCTAAATGTGCCTTACGACTCAGCCATGATTTTTACCAAACATGATAATTTACAAGTCGAGGTTTTTCAAAATGCAGCTGTTTACCTAGGGCAACCCTCAACAGAGCCTAATTTTGTACATCGTACTCCTGAAAACTCAAGGCGCTTTAGGGCCCTAGCTGCTTGGATGACCCTGCAAGCTTATGGTAAAGAAGGTTATAAAGCCATGGTTGAACAGGCTTCTGACTTAGCTCAGAGCCTAGCTCAAAAGATTGCTGCACATTCTCAATTTAGACTCTTAGCTCCAGCAAGCATGAACGGTATTTGTTTTACTTTAGAAGCTGCTAGCTCGCAAGAAGATATAAGCACTTACTTAAGCAAGCTAAAAGAAGATGGACGTGTTTTTTTGACACCCACCTTTGTGTTTAATACGCCAGCGATTCGTGTTTCTATAACAAACTGGCAAACAACTCAAGATGATATTGATATAGCGTGGCAAGCCATGCAGGAGGTCTTATGACGGTAGCCATCAAAAATACTCTTTTTCTAGATGCCGCTTGGGGTAAAAATACCGAGCGCGCACCCGTCTGGATGATGCGTCAAGCAGGTCGCTACTTACCCGAGTACATGGCCATTAAAGAAAAATCAAGCTTCTGGGAAATGTGCCGCACGCCAGAGCTCGCTTGTGAAATTACCTTACAACCTGTTAAGCGCTTAGGTGTAGACGCAGCCATCTTATTTCAAGACATTATGACGCCTTTACCCCCTATGGGTATAGATATTGATTTTAAACCCGGTCCTGTCATTGATAAGCCCATTCGTACTAGAGAAGCTGTTGAGGCATTGCGCATTCCAGCGCAAGAAGAAATTGCACCCTATGTTGCAGACGCCATAAAGCTCATTCGTCAAAATTCACCGGTACCCCTCATTGGCTTTGGTGGTGCACCGCTCACCCTTGCTACCTATCTTATTCAAGGCGGTGGCAGTAAAGACTACGCAGAATTTAGGCAGTTTTTACGATATGACCCAAGCGCTGCACATACTTTACTTGAAAAACTCACTGAAGTCAGCATTCGCTACTTAAGCATGCAAGTTCAAGCAGGTGCACAAGCCATTCAACTCTTTGACTCATGGGCAGGCTTACATAGTGCTAGCATTTATGCTGAATTTGCAAAACCCTACAATCAGCGTATTTTTGAAGCCTTAGAAAAACTAAACATTCCCCGTTTATATATAGCTGTTGATGCCTTGCATTTGTACCCAGAAATTAAAGATCTAAGCTGCGAAGTTGTGAGTGTAGATTGGCGTGTACCCATCCATCTGGTTCGCCCACAATTAAACGGAAAAACCATACAAGGCAACTTAGACCCCGCCATACTACTCGCTTCAAAAGATGTCATTAGTCAAGAAACAAAACGTGTTTTAACTGAAGGTCTAGGTGGCGCACATATTTTTAACTTAGGTCACGGCATTTTTAGGCAAACCAATCCAGATCACGCACAACACATGATTGACACTGCAAAAGCATTTGACCGCAAAGCAGCTCAAAGCTAATGAGCAGACGCGACACCGTTTATGAGCTTATGCAAGCAGGGCAAGACAAACTCATAAATGCTTTTGAAGCACTCGGTGAAGGTGAGTTCAAAACCCACACATGGCAAAGACCCGGCGGTGGAGGAGGCAACGCTCGAGTGTTAGAGCGAGGTTCGACCTTTGAGCGTGCGGGTGTAAATGTGTCAGCGGTTTATGGTGAAAAGGTGCCTTAGAGTTTGGCAGCTCAGCATGAGGGTACTCGCGGTAAGCCTTATTTTGCGACAGGTATAAGCATGGTTTTGCATCCTGTTAATCCTTTTGTGCCTTCGTTCCATGCGAATTATCGTTATTTTGAAGTGGGGGATAGTGATGTCTGGTGGTTTGGTGGGGGCGCTGACTTAACCCCTAATTATGTGTTTGAAGAGGATGTTAGGCATTTTCATCAAACTTTAAAAGCGCAGTGTGATAGGCATAGCCAAGCAGATTATCAAAGCATGAAAGAAACTTGTGATAGCTACTTTTATATAAAACACCGCAAAGAAATGCGGGGGGTTGGGGGCATCTTTTTTGATGAACTTTCAAAACCTAGCACGGGTGACTGGCAGGCAGATTATGACTTTGCGCAAGACGGCATTAATACTATTTTAGAAGCTTATGTGCCTTTGGTAGAAAAAAGAAAAGATACCCCCTACGGTGAAAAGGAACGCGAATGGCAACTTTACCGTAGAGGGCGCTATGTTGAATTTAACCTTGTGTATGACCGCGGTACCAGCTTTGGCTTGCAAACCAACGGCAATATAGAAGCTATTTTAATGAGCATGCCGCTTTACGCGCACTGGCAGTTTGACTACCAACCCCCCAAAGGCACAAAAGAACACGAGATGCTCGAGTATCTACAAGCCAGAGATTGGGTTTAGCGGGTTTTTGGCATAGTCTAAAATGCCTGTTTCTTTCATTAGTTTATCTGCGAGTTCAAAAGCATCTGTGTTGGGGCGTTTAAACGACATGACCAAAGATTCTATATCTCGTCTTATAAGTTCTAAAGCATGACGGTTTTCTTCAAGTTCACTCATTTGGGGAAAGTCAATCACAATGACTTTATTTTTCCACCAAAGTAAATTATAAGTTGAGTAATCACCATGTACTTTGCCTAATTTTAAGAGCCTAGTATATATATCTAAGCTTTGCTGCCAGGCATCTTCATTTTCTTCTTCTGAAAGTCTAATATCGGAAAGCCTTGGTGCAGCGACCGCATCTTTACCAATAAACTCCATTAAAAGAACACGGCCTGCCTTTGCAATCTCATTTATGCCCGGACCAATCATGGGTGTGGGTACAGGAATGCCTGCTTCATAAAGCGTCCAGAGTGACATGTACTCATGGTAGATCCAGTAGGCTTCATCTCGACTGACATTGAGTTTTTCGCGTTGTTCATCTATTTTTTTACGATGATCCCTAGGAATGGTTCGGCGAGAGGTGTAAATCTCATCATTTTGAAAAGACCTAACGACTTTGTCTCTATATATTTTAGCGGCTAGCTCGCCACTTGGGCCATCTGCTAAAAAAACAGTAGCTTCTTTACCGCTTTTGAGTTCACCTACAATATGGCTAATGTAGCCCAACTCAAATAAATGCTGTAAGCTGGCTTCTTCAAACCGATCAGCGGTTGAGCGCTTATCTTTTTTCTTCATATAAAGGTCTTTGGTTTTTTGTCGACCCTTTGGTTTTTTACGATCTTTTCTGCCGCCAAAACTTTCTTCGTTATCAGCGTAATCATCTTCGTTATATTTAATGATTTCCTCCATTAAAAGTTAGAAGGCAGACACCAAACTCGAGTGTATAACCAGCCATGATTACTCAAATGACTCCTGAGAGGACTGCCTGAAAAAAGGGATTAGAAGCAAATTCTGAATTATCATCAGGGGCGTCACCTCCTTGATTTCCTCATTAGTATGCTTGCAATACTAGACAATGTCAAACACTTAGCTTCAATAAGCAGGCATTTGCTATACCTTAGAGAGAAGCAAAAGATGTATTAGCTTAAGGACAATTGTCTGAGCTAAGCATCTTATGATGCAACTATAACTATGTTGAAAGCCACGGATGCCAATGAAACCCACCCACACTCGAGCCTTTTCTACATTTGCTAGGAAGCGTATCTATGTCTGATAGCCCTATTAATAACCTTGCGGCCGTTGAGCTTTTGGGTGTGTCGCGTCGTTTTGGTACGCAGTATGTGCTTAAAGATTTGTCTTTGCGTATGAGTCAAGGGAAAGTGCTGGTTTTGCTTGGTAATAATGGTTCTGGTAAAACCACGCTGCTTAAAATTTTGGCAACCAAATTGCGACCTCATAAAGGTGTGGCTAAGGTCTTTGGTTTTGATTTGCTTAAAGAGACTGCTGAAGTGCGTAAGCATGTTGCTTATGTAAGCGTGCTGGGTGGGCACTATGGCAGTTTGACGGCTTTTGAGAATTTACGTTTATCTGCCTCGCTTTATGGTCATGATAAAAATGAAGTCACGGTAGCTGAGCTTGAAGGAAAGTTAGAAGCAGTGGGTTTGCTCTATGCTCGCGATAAAGAAGTAAGAACCTTCTCGAGTGGCATGAAGAAACGTTTGGCGATAGCACGTTTGCTTATGTCTGACGCTGATCTTTGGCTTTTAGATGAACCTTACGCTGCGCTTGATGATAATGGTAAGCAGCTTATTGATGATCTTATTACTGAAGGTAAAGCGCAAGGGCGAACCCTAATTGTGGCAACCCATAATCTAGAACGAAGTGCTCCGTTTGCTGATTCTATTCTTAAGATAGATGCTGCTACGCTTCAAAAATACGAGGCACCCAGTGTCTGATTTGTTCTATATACTCACGATTGCTGCCAAAGATTTAAGGCAAGAAGTTCGTAGTAAAGCCGTTACAGTAGCTACTGTCTTTTTTGCTGCTATTGTGCTCATTATTTTAGCTTTTGCCTTTAGTGAAAGAGCGGGTCTTTTGAGTATTATTGCGCCAGGGGCATTGTGGGTCGCGCTGGCATTTGCAGGGGTTATATCAGCAGCGCAGAGTTACCAAAGTGAACTTGAAGAGGGCGCTTATGAACAATTACTTATGTACCCCATTCCTAGAGCTAGTATTTTTTTAGGCAAGCTCTTAGCTAACTGGATCTACATGACGCTCCTAGGCTTTATTCTTATTCCTGTAACGGCTTTATTTTTTGCTATGAAAGTTGACTGGAATATCGGTATGTTGTTCTTAACCGTACTATTAGGCACGCTTGGCTTTGCCCTCATTGCCACCTTTTACGCAGCCCTAACCGCTAATTTGCGCGCTCGAGAATCGCTTTTACCTGTACTCATGTTTCCTGTTGTGGTACCCATATTGCTAGCCGCTGTCCGTGCTACAGGTGAAATTGTAGGTGCTGGTGATTTAAGTATAAGTTCGAGCTGGTTGCAGTTACTTTTAGCGTTTGATTTGGTTTACTTTGTGGTGTGTTCTGCTTTGTTTAGATTTGTGACCGAAGAATAAAGGTTTTTATGCTTATCTTACAACGTGCAATTTTATGACACATTTACCTTTGGAAGTTGCTAGTTTTACTATGGATAAGGCTAGCTTGGTCTCGAAAACAAATAGCAAGCATTAAATGACCGACTTTAGCTTATTGAGAACTCACTTAACTTACAAAAGCTTTTAAGTTAAATAGCTGAGTGAAAACCTTTTAAAAATGACTTTATTCTGGCATTGAGCTAGAATTCGGAGGCAAAAATGACAATAAAAAATAACAATCGACCCTTATGGTTAAGTATTTTAGGCTTTAGCTGCCTAGCTTTATTTGCTGTTGGCGCTTACCTTGGTCTTGCCGCTAGCCCACCCGATGTCAATCAAGGTGACCTCATTCGTATTATGTACGCTCATGTGTCTGTCGTTTGGGTAGGCTTTGTGGCTGTCATTATGACCGCAGTTTTTGGCATGCTCTACTTATGGCGTTCAAACCCAAGAGATGATATTTGGGCAGTAGCAAGCGCAGAAATGGCCCTTATTTATTTTGCTCTAGCCATTATTGGCGGCATGACTTACAGTAAACCAACCCTTGGTGTTTTCTGGGATTGGGACGCAAAACTAACCCTTACCGCGTTAGAGTTTGCTTTACTGGTAGGCTACTTTATTGTACGAGGCTTACTAGATGACCCCGAAAGACGCGCTCGAGTGAGCGCAGTTGTGAGCATCATTGTGCTTGCTAGCTTACCCTTTAACTGGATGGCGGCTGAGTGGTTCAGAACCCTGCATCCTAGCAAAAGTTTTGATTTGACGACAGCGGGTGTGCAAGACACTATGAATCCTATTTTTAGAAATATTTTGCTATTTAACGTAGCTGTAGCAGCGCTCATTTTTGTTTACTTTTTAATTGAACGTGCCCGTCTTGGGCAATTAGAAAGCCAATTGGACTTAGAAGATAGCGAACTTATACAAAGAAAAGCAGAGGTAATTCATGTTTAATAATGTTTCCACTTGGGGCTGGGTTGCATTTGCATGGCTCGAGTTGTTAATTGCTTATGGTGGGTATATGTATTACCTAAACTGGCGTAAAAAACGTTTGCAAGAAAAGGATGAATCGTGAAAAAAGCCGTGTATGGCGTGTCTGGCGTAGCCATTCTCATAATAGCTGGGTTTCTTATTTATCAGGCATTAAGCTCGAGTCTTGTTTACTTTATTTTACCGAGTGAGTTTGCTGCTAACCCTACGCAGTATGAAGATAGGCGTATTCGTCTTGGGGGCATTGTTGCGCCTGAGAGTGTTCAATATGATGATCAGAATTTGCAGCTTGCTTTTCAAATTACTGATAGCTATCAAACTTACACGGTGCAGCATGTGGGTGCGCCCCCTGAATTGTTCCGTGAGAATACAGGTGTGGTAGTTGAAGGTAGCTTTGAAGGTCAGACCTTTAAAAGTGATGAGCTTTTAATAAAGCACAGTGAAGTCTATGAGCCCCCTGCAGATGGTCAGCCTATAGAT
>CAZWJZ010000181.1:0-9510 GCA_964634665.1 uncultured bacterium
GCAATTGGCTAATTATGATGCTTTAACGGGTTTACCTAATCGTATTTTGTTTTATGAGCGCTTGCGGCAGGCGTTTGTGCAGGCTGATCAGCAGGAAAAAAAGGTAGCTTTGCTCTTTCTTGATTTGGATGGCTTTAAATACATTAATGATTCTTTGGGACATTCTGTTGGTGATCAGTTACTTAGTTTGGTTAGTAAACGTCTTAATAAGCGTTTTCGGCAAAATGCATCTTTCTTGAATGATAGGCAAGCAGATTTTTTGTCGCGTTTAGGTGGCGATGAATTTGCGATTGTACTTAGTGACTTGGATGATGCTGTGTCTGCTAAACGCGTAGCCAAAGCTATTTTGCAGGTCTTTACAGAACCTTTCAAAATACAAAATCGTCTTTTGTATGTAACGGCAAGTATTGGTATTAGTGTTTACCCTGATGATAGCTTAGATGCTGAAGGGCTACTCAAACAAGCTGACACGGCTATGTACGCCTCTAAAGCTGCAGGAAAAAATCAATATCAATTTTTCTCTCAAGAACTCCAATTCGAAGCGCTTCAGCAGCTTAAGCTCGAGCAGGCTTTAAGGAAAGGCTTAAGTCAAAATCAGTTTTATGTGGTTTATCAACCTAGGCTTGACTTTAAAACTAAAGAGGTTTTAGGTTTTGAAGCGCTACTGCGTTGGCAACTCAAAGATGAACTTATTTCACCCAACATCTTTATACCGCTAGCTGAAAGACTAGGGTATATAGAAGCTTTAGGGGCATTTGTGTTAGAAGAAGCCTGCAAGCAGGCAAAAGAATGGCAGGATCAAGGCTTAAACAAAACCATATCGGTAAACTTATCAGCTAAGCAACTTCAAAAAGAAAGTATTGTGCAAGATATTCAAAGGGTGCTTAGTAAGACAGGTTTAGATGCTAACAAACTCGAGCTTGAGGTGACTGAGAGTGCTGCTATGATGGATGTGAACGCTAATATTGAGAAGTTGTCTTGCTTGCGTAAAATGGGTGTTCGCATTGCGATAGATGATTTTGGTACGGCTTATTCTTCTTTGAATTATTTGAAGCGTTTGCCTGTAACGAGTCTGAAGATTGATCAGTCTTTTGTGCAAGATATTGACTTGGCTTTAGAAGATGAGCAGGCTTACGCTAATATTGCCATTATTAAAGCAATTGTTGCGCTTGGTAAAAGCTTGGGCTTTAATTTGGTGGCTGAAGGTGTTGAAACGAGTGAGCAAGCAAGGGTTCTTGAAGAGCTGGGTTGCCATGAAGTGCAAGGATTCTTGTTTTTTAAACCCCTTAGCTTGCCAGAAGTTAATCAGGTCTTAGGTCTTTTAGCTCAAGATTTGTCTGTGAGTCCGTTAGCTTTGCAAGTGGCTTAGTCATATCTGCTATTTTCTATTGCTTTGTGCAGTCCATTTGCTAAACTAGTTTTATGTCAATGGTTGCATCTTTTGTTACGCTCGCAGTCATTAAACTAAATAAAATAAGTAGTTTGCCTTTTCACAGGCAAATTTACGAAAGTTTACGCCAAGGTATTTTAGAAGGAAGACTTAAGCCAGGCTCAAGATTGCCTTCGAGTAGGGCACTTGCAACGGAATTAGGCTTATCTCGTAATACCATAAGTCGGGCTTTTGAACAGTTAATAGATGAAGGTTATTTAGAAAGTAAGGTGGGTTCAGGCACAACGGTCACCAAATCGCTACCCGATGAACTGTTAAAAGCAAATCAGCAAGATAGGGGTCTAAAAACAGTAGAGCAGCAGACAGCTCGCTTATCTGAACGCGGTAGAGCCATTTTGAAAACCCTTAACCCTGCTGAAACAGCTAACCCTTTTTACTGGCAAATCAGCAAAGCCACTGCCTTAAGCCCCAGCGTACCTGCCTTAGATGCTTTCCCTATGAAGCTCTGGGAAAAGACTTTGCTCGGTGCATGGCGTTCTTTAGCACCCGAAGATTTGTCTTACCAACCCGCTATGGCCATGGGTTACTTAGCCTTGCGCGAAGCTCTGGCAGAGTACACACAATCAGCCAGAGGCGTGCGCTGCTCAGCAGAACAAATCGTCATAACCAACGGCACGCAAGAAGCCCTATCGCTCATTAGTAATTTACTACTCGAGCGTCACGATAAAGTCTGGGTTGAGAACCCTAGTTATCAGGGCATTCATGTGGCTTTAAAGGCAGCTTTAGCGACTATTATTCCTGTACCTGTTGACCATGAAGGCTTAGTTGTGAGTGAAGGCATAAGGCGTAGTCATGATGCGCGCATGGTTTATGTTGCCCCGTCACACCAGTATCCTTTAGGGGTTAGCATGAGTTTAAGAAGGCGCTTGCAGCTTTTAAACTGGGCGCAAGAACAAAACGTCTGGCTTATAGAAGATGATTATGATAGTGAATTTCGTTATGCAGGCTACCCTTTAGAAGCCCTGCAAGGCCTTGACCAGACAGGCCGAGTTATTTATATAGGTACCTTCAGTAAAGTCTTATTTCCTGCTTTAAGGTTAGGTTACATGGTAGTACCTGAAAGCCTCATTGAACCTATACGCGCGGCAAGAGCACACATAGACCGAGGCCTAAACCTAGTTACCCAAGTTGCCTTAACTAACTTTATTGAGCAAGGGCACTTTGTAAGACACATACGGCGTATGCGCGGCCTTTACGCACAAAGACAAGCCTATTTAGTCGAGCAACTCAAAGCACTCAAAGATAAACTAAGCGTCGAACCGCAAGAAGCAGGCTTGCACCTGATAGCTTACCTAAATAAAAACCAAAACGATAAAACCATATCAAGACAACTCAGAGAAAAAGGCGTACTTGCTCCTGCACTCTCAGCTTACGCACTCGAGCCTCTTGAGCGGCAGGGTTTGCTGCTTGGGTTCACAGCACCTGAAGCGCAGATGCGTGAGGCAGTTCTTAAAATGAAAGATGTTTTGTAGCGCTTAACTGGCAGTCTTTTTGCTTCGTTGCAGTGTCTCAGGTACCCCAAAAGCAAATACGCCTGCTGATAATGCGCCTATAACAGCGAGTACAATTGCAGATGCAGCTAAACTCATAACGCCAGCTACAGCGCCAACAGCTAGCGGACCAGCGGTTCCACCGGCATCGCCAATAAAGCGCCAAACCCCCAGAAATTCACCTAAAGAATCTTCGGGTGCTAAATCAGTACCTAAGGTCATCATGGTGCCTGAACTAAGCCCATTACCTAAGCCAATAACGGCAGCAAAGGCCATAAGGCCAGTAAAGCCAGTTGCTAAAGGAATAAGTAACATGCCTAAGCCTTGCAGTAAAAAACTAGGAACAATAGCAAACTTTCTGCCCCATGTATCCATAATATGTCCTGCTGGGTAAAAAAGACTCATATCAATAGCGGCAGCTAAACTCATAATGAGACCAACCGCTGCAATATCAAGACCAAGCACATCAGCACCGTAAAGCGGAATTACAACTTGCCGTCCTGCCCTTATCATTTGGGCAAAAAGCATGCCAAAACCAGCAGTTAAAAAGATTTGCTTTTGAGACTTCAGAACATTTAGAAGCTGCGTGTGACTATGATGCTTTTTCAGAGCGGTATTAGGTGTTTTTTGAACAAAAAAGAGACTCGCTAAAATAGTAAGCAAACTAAAAATGGCAAACAAAACAAAAGGACTTGTTATACCCAAACGACTAGCCATAAGGCCACCCACAGCAGGGCCTATAAAGCTGCCCATACGGTTCACGCCACCAAATAAAGCAATGACTCGGCCTCGCTCATGACGCTTGGTAAAGTCAGCCAAGTAACCATTTAAACTCATGACAATAAGCGCGCCACCAAAGCCAGATAAAAACCTTAAGACAAGCAACTGCCAAATTTGTGTAGAAATAACAAGCGCAAGTACAGATAAACCCATAAGACTCGTACCTAAAATCAAAACCCACTTTTTATCTAAATACCGTATAAGACTACCAGCCGGAATATCGCCAGCTAAAGTGCCAATGGCATCTGCTGCTAAAACTAAGCCTATAAGCGCGTAAGACACCTCAAACGAGCTTACAAAAATAGGTAAAACAGGTAAAAGCAGGCCCTTACTAAAAGAAATGAGGATAGTGGGTAGAAAAACAGAGAAGCCAAGCACCGTTAGGTTGTTAAACATAATGCCCCTTTGCTTAATAGTCTAACGCGCTGACTATATGAAAAATAAGGTCTAGATTGTTGTTGAAGAAAAAACAGCTTTATGACATTTGAACAAAGCAATAGATTTACAATAAACATATATGAATATCGCCATAGTAGGTGCAGGCTTAGCTGGCTTAACAAGCGCTTACTACCTAAAACAAGCCTTACCAGAAGCTCGCATAAGCATTTTTGAAAAAGAAACAGCAGCAGGCGGAAAAATAAGAACCAGTCAGCATAACGGTTATAGCTTTGACTGGGGTCCAAACGGATTTTTAACAAATGTTCCAGAGACCTTAGCTTTAGTTAAAGACCTAGGCATAGAAAATCAATTACAAGCAGCCTCCGAGCATGCCAAGCACAGACTTCTTTACAAAAATCATGCTTTAAAAACTGTGCCCACCTCAGCACAAAGTTTTTTGACCAGCTCTTTACTATCACCCTCAGCAAAATTCAGAGCAGCCCTAGAACCCCTCGTGGGCAAAGCAGTCAGTCAAGAAGAATCAGTTTATGAGTTCTTAAAGCGCCACTTTGGACAAGGCTTTGCAGATACCTTCGCAGATGTCTTTGTCACAGGCATAAGTGCGGGGAACGCTAAAGAACTAAGCCTAGAAACACTCTTTCCAAGATTAAAAAGCCTAGAGCAAACCCACGGAAGCCTAATTAAAGGCATGATTGCCGAGCAAAAAAAAGCAAAACAAACAGCAAACCCCCAAGCGCGCTTAACAAGCTTTAAATCAGGCGGCATACAAAGCCTAATAAACGCCCTGCAAGAAACCCTCACAGAGCAGCTAGAACTCGGCGTTAGCGTAAACAAACTAAGCAAAGACCAACATTTCAAACTCGAGCTTTCAACCGGGGAGAGTCGTTATTTTGATGAGCTTGTACTGGCAACCCCTACCTTTGTGAGTGCGCGCTTGCTTGAGGACTTGCTTCCTGATGTTGCGAGCTTACTTGATAGTATTGCCTATACCGATGTTTCGGTTGTAGGGCTTGCTTATGACCGTATAGATGTACCCCAAATTTTAGATGCGTTTGGCTTTTTAGTTGCAAGAAATGAGGGCGTGCGTAGCTTAGGGGTGCTTTACAGCTCTTCTTTATTTGCAGATCAGGCACCTGAAGGCAAAGTCATGCTGCGTGTAATTGCAGGCGGTCAGCTTGACCCTAGCTTTAAAGACTTAAGTGATGATGAAGCGATTCAGGCTGTCCAGCGTGACTTAGAAATCATGATGGGCATAACGGTAGAGCCAGAGTTCAAACAAATCATTCGCTGGCCGAAAGGCATACCTCAATACCACCTAGGCCATGCTATTAAAGTACAAGAAATCATGACAAAGCTCAAACAAATAACAAACCTACACGTCACAGGCAACGCTTTTTATGGTGTGGGTGTTAACGATGTTGTTCGAGATGCCCTAAGGGTAAGTCAAGTCATTATTAGTGAAGTTACAAAAAACCCACCAGAAAAAGAATGACTGGTGGGGAGGGTTGGGATTTGTGGTTTACCCAAAAGCCTTTATCATCGCAAGCTTTTCGAAAAATAAGCTTTATACTCTAAAGAAATATGCACACACAAATTTGTTTCAATAAATAAACTAGTAAAACAAGACGCATTAGCTACAAACAGCCAAAACATAAAGCAAGAAAACAAGCTGCTAAAGTAGCTACCGCCAATGCTGTTCCTAAAGCACTCACAGTATGGCAGCAAGGAGACAGCATGCAAGCAAAAACAGGAGACACCGTAAAAGTACACTACACAGGCACCCTAAGTGACGGCAGTCAATTTGACTCCTCAGCAGGACGCGAACCACTCGAGTTTAGACTAGGTACCGGCCAAGTCATAAAAGGCTTTGATGACGGCGTAACAGGCATGGCGATAGGCGAAAAGAAAACCGTAAACATAGCTGCACATGAAGCTTACGGTGAACGCAGAGAAGACAAAGTCTTAAGCATAGAAAAAAACCAAATACCAGCAGATATAGAAGTAGAACTAGGCATGCAACTCATGATGCAAGGCCCAAACGGACAAGCTATACCTGTAACCATAGTAGAAATAGAAGAAGACAGCATAAGCCTAGATGCAAACCATGCACTAGCAGGCAAAGACCTAACTTTCGAACTCGAGCTTATCGAAATTGCTTAGTTGATTTGAGTAAAAGTGCTAGCTTATTGTGCTAGCACTTTTTGATTTATTACTAACTTTCAGTTCTATAAAACACTCTAAAAATTTATAGCTTTAAAAGATTCGTTAAGGCATTACCAGCGGTAATGCCTTATCTGTTCGCCTCGTTCTGCCATTTCACTCATGGCTTTTATGCCTACTTCTATATGAATGTCAGTGAATTCTTTAAACACACTTTTGGCTGATTCTTTGGTTTTTATGCCACCCTTTGTAAGCGGTAAGTCAGATACAAGTAAAAGAGCGCCAATAGGTACTTTGCTGGCAAACCCTACCGTAAACAGGGTTGCAGTTTCCATTTCTATGGCTAAGGCGCGCTCTTCGTAGAGTTGGTGCTTGAAGGCATCATCAAACTCCCAGAAGCGGTAGTCAGTCGTGTGAATCACGCCTGTGCGGTAGTCAAAGCCACGCTCGACAATTATTTGCGAAACAAACTTCTGTATTTTAAAGGTCGGTAAGGCCGGTACTTGAGGCGGCATAAAATGACGTGACGCACCTTCATCTCTTATAGCTGCTGTTGGAATGATAAAATCTCCCACTTTTAAAGAGCGATGCAGGCCACCGCAAATCCCTAAGAAAAGTACAGCTTTAGGGTCTGCAGTGGCGAGTACTTCTATAATGAGCGCAGCAACAGGGGAGCCTATCGAGAAATTAATGATGGATACACCCATGTTTTTGCTGTGCCCTGCTTGCATGGCGCTACCTTCGGTCATTTCAGCGTCATCACATAAAACTTCAAACCTGTCTAGATAATGCCCAAAATTCGTTAAAATAATTTGTTTTTGATAGTCTTCGGGCTTGGTTCCTGTATAGCGCTCTAATATATCTGCTGCTATTTTCCATTTTTCTGAATTTGCGTAGATTAAATTGGTGTCTGTTGGATGATAAAACTCTTCATTAATCTCAACGGGTTTACGAAAAGGATCTAAATTATTTTTGGGATTCATGCGCCTAATGTAGCTAAAAAAAACTTTTTTAACAAGCGGAAGTTCTACAGTTTTGTTACAACTGAGCCGTAAATGCAAACAAACAAAGGTTCCTAACGGGCGGTAGACAGTGGCTGAAAAACAAATGCCATTGCGCCTCACTGCTTTTTCTAAGCTATTAATGCCATGCTAAGTTGGTTATGCTCTTTAATAACTGGGCTTAAATCAAAAGGCTTAAAAACCGCATCTTCAACAATAATTTTGCCATTAATCACCGAAAGCCAAACATTAGTTGCTTGACAAGTAACTAAGCTACCTAGCAGGTCACTCAGACCACCCGCATGTGCCAAATCATCAATCCTAAAAGCAACAAAATCAGCAGCCATACCTACCTCTAAAGCCCCAATATCATCACGCCTTAACGTCTTAGCACCCCCCAAAGTTGCAAGCTCGAGTGCTTCTCTGGCGCTAAATCTATCTGCCCTTGTGACCTTACTTGGCCAGCCGACACGCTGTAACAGCATGGCTTGCCTGACTTCTGCCAGCATGTGGTTACTGTTATTACTAGCTGAGCCATCTACCCCTAAACCCACGCGCACACCTGCAACCATCATTTCTTTTACGGGCGCTATGCCTGACGCTAAAATCATGTTGCTACTCGGGCAGTGGCAAACACCAGAACAGCTATGAGCTAATTGCTTTATTTCCGCTTCATTGGGGTGAACCATGTGAGCAAACCAGACATCTTTACCCTCCCAACCTAAAGATGCTACATAATCTAAAGGACGCTTGCCAAATAAGTCTAAGCAAAACTGATTCTCATCTTGCGTTTCAGCCAAATGCGTGTGCAAATTAACAAGCTTATAACTTCTAGCAAGCTCAGCAGATGCCTGCATGAGTGTGCCTGTCACACTAAAAGGTGAACAAGGCGCAAGCCCAATTCGCAGCATGCTAAAACGCTCTGCATCATGAAAATGCTCAATCACACGCACGCTATCTTTTAAAATAGCATCTTCTTGCTCAACCAAATAATCAGGAGGCAAGCCCCCCTTGCTCTCACCAAGACTCATGCTGCCCCGCGTAGGGTGAAAACGCACACCCACTTCACGTGCCGCAACAATCTCATCATCAAGCATTGAACCATTTGGAAACATATACAAATGATCAGCTACGGTTGTGCAGCCACTCAGCACAAGTTCAGCCAAGGCAAGCTTAGCGCTCGTATAAATGGCATTAGGCGTAAGTCGACCCCAAATAGGATATAAAAACTTAAGCCAATCAAATAAAATCATGCCTTTAGCTGTCGCAACACTGCGAGTTAAACTCTGGTACAAATGATGATGGCAATTTACAAAACCCGGCAAAACAACACAGCCTGAAGCGTCAATGGTTTTGCTAATCACAAGCTTATGGTTTTTCTGCCAAGCCTCAAACTCAATGTTAGTACCCACAAAAGCAATCTGATTACCTTGACTAAGCAAACAAGCATCTTTAAGCTCGAGCCATTCCCCTTTGCCTTTTGGGCTTGCTAATAAACTGATGTTTTTGATGACTAGGTTCACGCTGGCTTAAGTGTATAAATATACTGCTATAAGCCACAAGTAAACCTGAACTTAGCGTTTTTTAAGTAGACGAAGCAAAGAAAATAGCCATCTCACTTTATTTTCGAGAGTTAGATGGCTACTTGTATTGATGATTTACGTTTTACTTAATGTGCCTTTGTTAAAGTTACCAAGTTTGCCAAGGCCATAGATTCTTTTTTGTAGTTAAAGATTCAGCGTTGTCTGAATCATCTTGTGAGCTTGTTAAGCTTTCTTGTTTTGCGTGTGCTTTAAAATTTTGGACTCCAAAGATTTAGGTGACTCGGACTCTGTTATGCCAAAGCGAACATCTATCATGTATAACCTTCTTTCTGGATGTCTTATAATCTAAAAGTGGAAACCTTAAGACTAATATTGAAAATGAACAAGTACGGTAGTGTTATTATGCAAGATACTTTTTATATTCTCTTTAACTTTAGTGACCACTTGCAGAAGCCCATACAACGCTTGCATCAAAGAGTTTCCAACCTTCAGTTGTCATTCTATTAGCTCCAAAGTCACTCAAGAAGAAGCCTACACGGCGAGCTGGGGCTGTCATTCCGATCATTTGGCTATCTTTTTCATAAGCAAATATTGCTGCTCTGTCTGATGAACCAATAGTAGAAACCACTAGGGCTGCGTCACTAGGTCGCCCCCAAGCTAAGCTCTCATTTGCATAACTAGATACA
>CAZWJZ010000182.1:0-9456 GCA_964634665.1 uncultured bacterium
CTTATGACACGATTAAATCAGTTTAGTATAAGTCATCAAAGCGTAACTCTATCGTCCACTTTCCACTCATTGCTCATAACTCATTGCTTCCCCCTTCCCCCTTCAATAACTTCCTCTAAACTCTCTCCCAGTCGCTTGACTCCCTCTATTAGCTCGGCTGCATCGTAGTAAGAAAAACAGAGTCTAATGTATTCGTTGAGGTCTTGATTACTTGAAAATTTACTGCCTACTTGAAAATTAACTTTGTTTTTAACGGCTACTTTATGAAGTTCATTAGCGCTTACACCTTCAGGAAGTTTAAGCCAGAAGAAATAGCCTCCTGTAGGCAGGTTATAGTTTAGAGGTAAGCCTTTGAGTGCTGCATGCATGGCATTTAAATTAGTTTTATACTTCGTTTTTAAGCTTTGCAAATACGCATCTTGCAAGCCCTCTTCTAAGGCAGTCATAACAACTGCCGAAGCAAAAGGGTTAAGTCCTCCCCCGCTCTTTATTTGCCCTCTTTCACATAGTTCTGTTATGCGTTCATTTTGGGTTTGAACCCAACCAAGTCTAAGCCCAGGCGCTAACATTTTAGAGAACGACCCAAGAGAAATAATCTGTTCCGAATCAACAAAACTCGCCATTGGCTTTGGAACAGCATTGTAACTAAGTAACTGGTAAACCTCATCTGCCACAATAAGAAAATCATGCGCCTCTGCTAACTGCACAAGACGCTCCCGCCTAGCCTGACTCAAACTAACCCCACTAGGGTTCTGATGAACCGGAATAGTGTAGACAAAACGCGGCTTATAGCGCTCCAGTAAAAGCTCGAGCTTCTCTATGTCTAAGCCCTTTTCGTCAAGGGGTACGGGGATTATTTTTAGCTGGTAATCTTTAAAGATATCTAGTGCTAAGAAGTAGCTGGGTTCTTCTACAAAAATAATGTCATTGGGTTTGCTTAGTACAGCGCAAAGCAGGTCAAGTGCTTGAGAAATACCGTTAGATATAAAGAGGGTTTCTGGTGCTACTTGAAAGGCGTAGTGCTTACTTAGAAAGGCTGCAAGGGCAATACGAAACTTAGCATCGCCAGCATCAGCACCGTATTGCAAAAACTCAGTTCCTGACTGCTCAAAAAGCGTCTGACTAGCTTGCTGCAAAATATCTTTTGGTAACAACGAAGCAGCAGGATGCCCTATACCCAAATGAATTTCGCCTTCTTTAGCAAAAAACTGAACCGTTTGGAGCTTGTCGTTTAGCACGCTATAGAGTATAAAGGGTAAACGGAGTTAATTATGAAAGCAATTCAGATTGTGGAACGAAATAAGGCGGTTTGGGTCGAAGCAGATAAGCCTCGATTAAAGTCAGGGTATGTCTTAGCGAAGCCTGTCATATTGAGTCTTTGCGCGAGTGACATTCATAGATTACGTTACGAAGAAGATTCCTTTTACCCTTCGCAAGTTGGTTCTTCAGGGCATGAAGTTATTGCCAGAATAGAAGCCATTCCTGAAGGTGAAGAAAGCCTTTGCCCTTTAAAGGTTGGAGATGTTGCTTTAATGATTGAGCCACCCCAACTAGCCATGGCAGAATATTTTCTTGCTGAATACAAAAACATCATTCCTTTACCTGAAGGCGTTGCTTATGAGGAACTTGTACAAGCACAACAACTTGGCACTGTCATGTATGCCTGTCAGCGCTTACCCAACTTAGAAGGCAAAACCGTAGCCATAGTAGGTCAAGGCTCAGCAGGCATATGGTTTAACACCATGACCAAAAAACTAGGGGCCAAAAAAATAATAGCTATTGACCTGCAAAAACACAGGCTCGAGTTTAGTCCTTTATATGGTGCTACACATACGATTCATAATGCAGATGGTGATGCGGTTGAGCTTTTAAAAGAACTTAATGATGGCGACTTGGCAGATGTTGTTATTGAGGCTTCTGGTGAGGTTATTGCCATTAATTTAGCAGTTAATTTAGCTAAGGATTACGGCTTTATGCTTATGTTTGGTGTGGCTCATCAGGAGCGTTTTGTCTTTGATTATGATCTAGTGTTTCGTAAGAATTTGACGCTTCAAGCTTGCGTTTATGCGTCTCGTGAACCCAATCACGCATCTACAAGACAGGCACTAGCCATGATTGCCAGTGGTGAAGTTAACCCTAAACTTATTTTGACGCATCGCTTTAAATTTGCTGATGTGCTAGATGCTTATGAGTTACAAAGATCAAAAAACAAAGGTGCACTCAAAATAGTGATCGAGATGCCAACCTAAGTTATTAAAAAGTAGATTACATGTACAATTTGCCTCTTGACCTTAAAGTTAAGAGGCAGATCTTTAAGCACATTGAACTTACAAGAATCATAACGCACTCTAAAAGAACTTCGGAATTAAGGAGACCCCATTGGCTATTCAAATACTCAAACAAGGAATACCAGTAAATACAAAACTAGATATAGATTCCAAAGTAAAAAGCATTGTCGAAGACACCCTAAAACTCATTGAAGACAATGGCGATAAAGCCGTTAGAGAACTATCTGAAAAGTTTGACTCATTCAGTCCCAAAAGCTTCAAATTATCTCAAGCAGAAATAAAGGCAATCATAGCTGAAGTACCCGAAGATGAACTAAACGCCATTAAATTCACACTCGAGCAAGTACAAAACTTCGCTAAAGCGCAACGCGCAAGCATTCAAGATATAGAAGTTGAAACCCTACCCGGCGTAACCCTAGGGCATAAAAACATCCCCATGAACGCAGTAGGCTGCTACGTACCTGGTGGTCGCTACCCCATGCTGGCATCAGCAATCATGAGCATAGGCACAGCAAAAGTAGCAGGTGTAAAACGTATCTTAGCAGCAACTCCACCTAAAGATGGCAAGCCCTACCCAGCAACCGTTGCCGCCATGCACTTAGCTGGCGCAGATGATATTTATGTACTAGGCGGAATTCAAGCAATTGGCGCTTTGGCCCTAGGTACAGAATCAATTGCTGCTGTAGATATGCTGGTGGGTCCAGGCAACGCATTTGTAGCTGAAGCCAAACGTCAACTTTACGGTCGTGTCGGCATAGACCTCTTTGCAGGCCCAACCGAAATACTTGTCGTAGCAGACGAAACAGCTGATGTCGAAATGGTAGCAACTGACTTGCTAGGCCAAGCAGAACACGGAATAAACTCACCCGCTGTACTGCTAACCAGCAACGCAGAGCTTGCCAATAGCCTAGAAGCCGAAATAAGCAAACAACTACAAAGCTTAGAAACCGCTGAAGTAGCAGGTCAAGCATGGCGTGATTATGGCCAAATCATTTTGGTTGACAGTGACGAAGAACTCGTAAGCGAAGCAAACCGTATAGCTAGTGAACACGTAGAGATACTAACCAGAAACCCTGACTACTTCTTAGAGCACATGACCAACTACGGCTCACTCTTTTTAGGAAAAGAAACCAACGTTGCTTATGGTGACAAAGCCATAGGTACAAACCATATACTCCCAACTAACAAAGCATCACGCTACACAGGCGGGCTTTGGGTTGGTAAATACTTAAAAACCGTGACATATCAAAAATGTACCGAAGAAGCCAGCGTAATCATTGGTGAAAACTGCGCTAAAATATGCGAAATGGAAGGCTTTGCAGGACACAAAAGACAGGCAACCTTGAGAATTGAACGATATAAAAAATAGGAAAACACTAAAACTTAAGTAAGGTAAAGAAGTTATTCTAATAACAATGGCCATAACACTTGGAAAAATTTTAGAACTAAACGTGTATCCTGTAAAATCAATGCAGGGGATTTCAATTGCAGAAGCAGACTGTTACTGGTACGGGCTTAATGGTGATAGAAAATATGCTTTTGTGCAAGACAATAAACATTCAGGTTTCCCGTGGCTAACAGCCAGAGAATATCCAGAATTGCTCCTTTATAAAACGAGCTTTGACAACCCCGAAAACAGCTTGAGTTCAAAGATTCAAGTCGAGACAGAAAAGAAACAAACTCGAGCTTTAGACTCGGCTGAATTAAGACATGAACTGCAACATGAATCGGGCTTAGGCCTTTATTTACTCAAGCTAAACCGAGGTACCTTTGATTGCATGCCTTTATCCATCATGACAACTTCAACGCTAGAAAAACTCGAGCTTCTTTTAGGTGCTTCATTTGATAGATCAAGATTTCGTTTTAATGTATTGATCGAATCTAGTGCTGATGACAAAACATTGTTAGGAAACTCCTTGAGCTTAGGTAATGAGGTTTCCGTACGACTTGATTACTTAACAAAGCGATGCATGATGATTAACTTGGACCCTAAGACAGCGCAGACTAATCCAAATGTCCTTAAGACTGTTGCTCAAAATATGAATGCTTGTGCCGGAATTTATGCGAGCATTCAGAGCTTAGGTAAACTCTGCGTTGGTGACACGGTTAGGCTGAAAGGATAAGCTATGGCTTTACTTGAAAATAAAGTTGCGCTGGTTACAGGCGCAACTGGGGGTATTGGTTCGGAAATTTGCAGGCAGTTAGCTGCTGAAGGTGCAAAGATTATTGTGACCTTTCGGAGTGATGCTGAAGCTGCAACAACGTTAGCCAGTAGCTTAGAAGGAAATAATCATCTGGTTGCTAAAGTTGTTGTTAATGACAGCTCGAGTTTGGCTGTGTTGGCTAAACATATTGCTTCGCATTATGGCAAGTTAGATATTCTTGTGAATAATGCTGGCATAACACGCCTTGTTGCTCATGATGATCTTGTGGCTTTAGATGATGCTTTGTTTGATGAGATTTTTCAGGTGAATGTGAGGGGTGCGTTTGCCTCGGTACGGGCTATGAAGGATTTGCTTCTTGCAGCGGGTGAGGGTCTTGTGGTTAATATTTCTTCAGTAGCTGCACGTACAGGTGTGGGTAGCAATGTGGCTTATTGTGCTTCTAAAGCAGCTATGGATTCTATGACGCGCTCGTTAGCAAGGGCTTTAGCGCCTTCTATTAGGGTAGTGTCTGTTGCACCGGGTTGGGTTATGGGTGACTATGCCAAGAGCATGCCTGAAGCTTATCTTGAAGCGCAGCGTGAAGCTACACCCTTAAAGCGCATCGCTGAAGCAAGTGATGTTGCTAAGGCTGTCTTAGCGGTAGCTACAAGTTTGACGTTTAGTACGGGCTGCGTTATTCCTGTTGATGGTGGTCGACCTCTTAGTTAGTCCTACTTTGCTTAATCACTCTGTAAGCAACCAGACATCTGTGTGGCTTTAATCTGTAGGACAATAGTTAACGATGCGAGTACTCTTATTTTAAGTTCTAATAAATTAACACAAGGCATTTTTTATGGTTGGTGGGTTTTGGGGTCTTGCATGGTCTTGCAAGTCTTAACATCTACGTTTACAGTTCAGGCCTTCGGGGCATTTGTAGCTGTTATGGCTGAGGAGTTCTCTTGGAGCAAAACATCCTTCTCAATTGCTTTTGCCATTCAGCAAGCAGGCGGAGGCTTTATTGGGCCTTTGGTGGGTTGGTTTATTCAGAAGTTTGGAACTCGCTTGGTTATAAGGGTAGGTCTAACCATTTTTGCTTTTGCTCTTATGTCTTTAAGTTTAGTTCAAAATTTATTTAGTTTTTTCATAGTGGTTTTTGTAATGGCGTTTGGTGCTAGTAATGCTGGCTTTTTACCTCTTAACAATCTTACGGTTCAGTGGTTCGAAAGGCGGCGCTCAACAGCTTTAGCCCTTATGCAAGTTGGTGTGAGTGTTGGTGGTTTACTTGTACCGCTTATTGCTTGGGCGTTAGTTGCTTATGGCTGGCGCGCTACCGCTGTGGCATCAGGCATGCTTGTATTAATCATTGGCATACCTCTTACCTTTGTGATTGGCAACAGCCCTGAAGATTACGGACTCGAGCCTGATGGTGTAAGTAAACAAGAGAAAGCTCAGCAACCTGTGCCGGCAAGCTTTACTGCTAAAGAAGCTTTAAGAACAAGAGCATTTTGGGCTATTAGTATTGGTCATAGTCTTGCCCTTATGGTTGTTTTTTCGGTTTTGGTGCATCTGATTGTGTATCTTAATGAGGGTTTAGGGTTTAGCCTTCAGCTTGCCGCTACGATTGTTGCTGTTATGACTACATTTACCATTACGGGGCAGCTACTAGGGGGCTTTTTAGGGGACAAATTCAACAAGCAAGCCATGGCTTTTTGCGCTATGTTTGGCCACGCAACAGCTATGCTTTGTTTAGCCTTTGGGAATACCATTTTCTGGGTACTTGCATTTGCCGTTATTAATGGGCTTTCTTGGGGTGTACGTGGCCCCATCATGCAAGCCATGCGTGCAGACTATTTTGGTCGTAAAGCTTACGCTCAGATCATGGGATACTCGAGCGTTATTGTAACCGTTGGCATTGTCATTGGTCCTGTTTTGGCAGGTGTCATGGCAGATACTTTTGGTAATTATCGGGCTGGATTTACGGTGCTGGCTGCTTGCGCAGCTATTGGTTCTATTTGCTTTATTTTTGCTAGCCCTCCCAAACCAAAAACTGTTTAATGAAGCGCTTTTTCGCTTACAATCACGCCATCTTCATCTGCATATACAAACTGTCCTTTTTGCCAAATGACCCTTGCAAAACCTAGGTTTACATGTCGTTTACCTGTGCCTTGCTTAAAACTTCTTTTTGGATTTGTGGCTAAAGCCAACACGCCAATGTCTTGCTTAGCAAGCGCAGCGCTGTCACGAACACAACCAAAAATAATTACGCCAGCTAAGCCTCTTTTTTCAGCTATGCTACCCAAGCTATCGCCCATAACTGCACAGCGGGTTGAACCGCCCGCATCCATAACCACAACACTACCTTTAGGGACATCCTCTAAAGCTTGAAGCAGCAAAACATTATCTTCAAACGCCTCAACAGTTTCTATAGGGCCATAAAAAGCTTGCTTAGCTCCAAAAGATTTAAAGATGGGTTCAGCAACTTGCACATCAGCATGTGCATCACAAAAATCTGCAGTAGAAAAATGAGTCATACTCGAGTTTAGCAGTTTACAGCAATTACACTGAAATTTCCCTTCAGATAGCATTCATATTGCTAAGTAAAATCTGAATGTGAAACTCGGTTCATTTGCTCATTCATGGTAGCTGCTATGGAGGCATTGTTTCACTAATCACTGCTTTCAAAATAGCTAAAACCCTTACTTTTTGTCAGATAAATACGGACGGCTTTTAGCAGCCACCAAGCCTATTCTATAGGCAAAGGAGGTCGCACATGTACAAGCATCTACTCATCCCAATAGATGGCAGCGAATGTAGTCAAGAGGCCTTAACTGAGGGTATTCAACTAGCCAAAGCTTTAAAAGCAGAAATCACTTTTTTATCTGCAGTAGAAGACCCAAATGTGAACCTTTACATGACACCAGCAGTCGCTGCCTATATCCCAGAGATATACGCTAGTTCAAAGGCCGCAGGTGAAAAAATCTTAGTAGCAGCTCGAGCTTTAGCTGAGGCTGAAGGTATTAAGGTTAGTACTGAATTAGCAGAGCGTAAAAACCCTGTTGAGGCGATTTTAGAGGCAGAGAAAAACGTTGATTTCATTGTGATTGGTACGCATGGGCGTAGGGGTTTTAATCGGGCCATGTTTGGCTCTGTAGCTGAGGGTGTCATTCGTCAGAGTGAAACGCCTTGTTTGGTTATTCGGGCCGAGCAAGAAGGCTAGAAAAATTAGAAAGGTCGCCTATGTCAAAAAGTATTAAAAACTATCCTGAGTACTACAAAGAACTTCAGATTTACATGCAGGAATTTGGTCAAGCAAACCCTAGCACCATGGGCGCTTTTTCAGAGATGCATAAGGCTTCAACTCAAGAAGCCAGTCTTTCCACAAAGCATAAAGAACTCATTGCACTTGGTATTGCCATAGCGGTTCGTTGTGATGGTTGCATTGTTTACCATACAGCAGATGCCCTAAGAGCAGGCGCTACTAAAGAAGAAATTATTGAAACAATTGGCGTTGCCATAGTTATGGGCGGTGGCCCAGCTGTTATTTACGGAGCGCAAGCCTTTGAAGCCCTAAAGCAGTTTCAGAACCACCCAAAAGACTGGGCAATTAAACCCTAGATTCTTGAAACCTATTCACAAATTAAGCTGCTTGGTAGCCCCAAGCAGCTTAATGCTTTTTAGACATAGAGAATCAGACTGCTAGCTAAATGCTTAAACTCGAGTACCTACGGTAATCACAATACCAAGGTTACACTCGAGCTTTTTCTTGCTTGTAATGTCTGCAACGCTGTGGTTTAAAATCCAGGCAGGCTTAATACTTTAGAGTATGAAAATGGCAGGCTTTTAAAAGCCTGCCTTTGGGAAAAGAACCTAAGTTTATGTGGGGCTTTGTAAAGACTCGAGCATTACGAGTAAGCCTCTGAGTACATCGGTGATGGTTATTATGCCTACGACTTTATGATTGTCAACGACGGGTAAGCCAGATATTTTCTTTTCTTCTATAAGCATCGCGGCCCATTTTAAGTCATCTTCTGGCTTTACAGTTATGACGGGTTTATGCATTATGCTTTTTACGCTAAGCTGGTTGAGTAGGTAGCTTAGTTCGTATATAGATAGGCTTGTTGCGTCTGAGGGTGCTGCTTGTTTAAAGTCTCTATCTGTGACTATGCCTACTAGCTTGCCATCATCCACTACAGGTAAACGCCGAAAGCCACCTTTTTTTAGTAACTCTTGAGCTTCAAACATAGCAGTTTTGCTGCTTACGGTGACAGGGTCTTTGGTCATCCAGTCTTTAACGAACATTGTGGCCTCCGTTTCTTATGGCTTTAGTTTAGTTTTTTTATAACACTAAGTTATCCTTTAAACTCTGACGAAGCATGTAAGGTTTTTTCTGACAGGCTTAAATGTAGCAGGTGAGCATTGACTTAATGCTCACCTGTTATTGTTTTTTCATTGTGTTTACAAGAATTGTGTTTACAAGAGGAGTTGAAGTAGTTGGCTTAGAAAAAACATAACCACAACACCATAGACAGCGTGCCCTATAAAGAATGATAAAAGCAGGGGCACAAGGTTTTTGTATTGTTCTAAAGGATGAAAGTCTGAGATAATGGTGCCAGCAATAAGGGCCATGAACATGCCTTGGCCAAAGCCACCTACAAGACCTAATAATGGATAGAATAAATCAATTTCTACAGGGTTTGTTGCAATAAGGTATTTGGATGCACCAAAGGTGCCATTTTGAAACATGAGTGCCACCCAGCCGTAGATAAAGGCAACAAGTACGCCTCCTATAAATAAGACTATGGCACCAATAAGTCTGCTTCGTGTATCAACTTGTTTTTCAAAAATAGAACCTATTGCACCGAGGGTGTCGTAATAAACACCTCTCCAGAGTAAGGGCAAGTATAAAAAGACAAGCATAACAGCAGTAGCCACTAAACCTGAAAGTATGGATGAGAAGAATAAAGCTAGCATCATTTCACCTCACCAGAGCTTATAGCCCGGAACAGGGACTTGCGTATTCCATA
>CAZWJZ010000183.1:0-9434 GCA_964634665.1 uncultured bacterium
TTAAAATTACTCCTTTACTTACAGATAGGATGATTATTTAATTCAGCTAGCCTAAACTGATTTAATCGTGTCATAAGACTGAGGGAAGTGAGCGTACTCTTCTGGGTCGGAATTATGAAGTCTTACAACATTGATAATTCAGCTTAGTATTACTTGTTACTGAAAAAGCAATTCTCTATAAGCTTAATAGGCAAAGTGACCCCTAAGTGACTTCACAAACGAATTTACAATAGGGCTGAGTTTATTTATGCTTACTTGTTGTACTCGAGTTTATTTGGGACACAATGGATTAGCTTAAAGAAGGTGTAGCGCACCTCTAAGGCTTAAAAACTAGCTAGACTCTTATTAAGGCAAATCTAGCTAGTCTTTAGGCTTACTATTTTTTGTGTTTAGGGTGCTAAGGGTGATTCGTTGGTGTTTTCTTCGTAGTAGGGGTTTTCGCCTGCGGCATGGTCAGTAACATCAACAACTTTTTTTATGCTTGGCATAGCTGCGAGTATCATTTGCTCTACACCTTGCCTTAAGGTGAGTTGGGCAGATGCGCAGCCTTGGCAGCCGCCACCCATACGAAGGTAAACAGTGTCTCCTACTAGCTTATCTAAGATTATGCTGCCGCCATGGCTCGCTACGCTGGGGTTTATTTGTTGGTCTAGTAGATCTTGCACACGTTGGGCTGCTGGGTCGTCCCATTCTGGGCTCGCCTTATAAACTCTAAAGCCACTCTCCATGACGGTATCTATAAAGTCAACAATGGCATCATTTAAATTTTGAACGGTTGTTGGGTCTAAATAGACATCAAAGCCATAATCACTCAAGACAGTGTCAGTGGCTTGTTTATCATCGGGCTTTACAAGCCAGAGTTTTTGTTCGCTTAGGTTTCCTGCGATGCGTAAAGCTGTTACACCTTGTTCACGTTGTAAATCTAAAAATTTATGAATGCGTTCTTGCGCGATATCGGTAAAGGTCAGCATGGTCTTGAGTATAGGGGCTTTTTTTTGGCTTGTCTGCGTTGTGCTGTACTAAGGCTAGGTTGCCTTAAATAAAGAAAGCTTGTTCGAATATTCAAACAAGCTTTCTTTATAGATGCTTTTTTGCTTTTACAGTACTTGCATAACGTAGTTATCTGTGGCTTTTTCTAAGCCTTTAAGATCAGCTACGTAAACACCGCGTGTGCCTGAAAGGGCACCATCATTACGTAATTCACCAAGAATTCTGGTGATGGTTACGCGTGAGCTTCCAGTAAGATCGGCTAGGTCCTCATGGGTAAGGGCTAGGGGAAGCTTGATGCCTTCTTTATCATCTGCAGGTTGACCAAAACGACCTGCAAGTCTTAAAAAAGCTTTAGTAACGCGGGCACCAACAGGCATTTCGCCTTCATCAATCATTTCACGACTGCGGCGCAACTGCCTTGCCATGCTCTGCATGATGTAATCACGAAGCTTACGGTCCGTCATGGCTTGCTGCGGATCAATGGGGGTAAGGCAAGCATCATGGACAGCCGTAACTGTTTCTGCATGATTGCCACCATCTAGGGCAGCTAAACCCAAAACATCACCAGGTCCGTATAGATCAGCAATACGATCACGACCTAAGGATGTAGGAACAACAGCTTTCAAAACACCGTAATTAACGATGTAAAGAGATACAGCTTCACGGCTCGCTTCATATAAAACGCCGTTCGGCTCGAGTGTTCGTGTTGGCAGAGCTAGAGCGGTTGGCACGATATCTGGTGCGTTACAGTCCGTTGGTGTCACTAAATTTTCAAATGTATGTAGCATACTTAACCTCTCAATTCTCTAAATTAAGCACCGTTTTTGTTAGGGGATAGGGTTTGAACCAGCCAACCTCTTACTACAAAAATTATAGCATGGGTGTCTCCTAACTGTCTATATACTTTAGTTGGTTGAAGATGAGTGTAAGTGAAAATTTAGCTAGCTTTCATCATGAAATGGCTTTAGGCTTTATAATGGATAAGTTCCACTTTTCACTCTTTTCAAACCTTCATACTTTAAATAAAACGTAGGTGCGCCTCTTGACAATAAGTATATTACACCTTAATAATTAAGGCAAGAGGGTGTAAATGAAACCATTATCAACCATGCAAGAACGCGTTTTTAACAAATTACGCGATCATAAAGGCCGAACCGGCAGCTTACCTGACTTATCTGCTTTTGCCAGAGAGCTTGGCATGCATTATGTTTCTTTAAAACAACACTTAGAAGCCCTAGCCAAAAAAGGCTACCTTGTCTTTGAAAGCAAAGGCCGAGGACGATCTCCCTTACTTAGCTTACCGGCAGAACTTACCGGCGTACCTGTTCTAGGCAGCATTCCTGCAGGACCTTTAAGTGAAGCAATTACAGATGCTGACAGTTACTTACCCCTAGCAGGTTTACAAGATGACCATTTTGCCTTAAGGGTAAGCGGTGACTCGATGGCTGATTTAATTCAGAATAACGATGTTGTTTTGTTTAGCAAACGCAGGCAGTTAGAACGCAGCGGGCAAATCTGCGCTGTACGTGTTGAAGAGAGTGATGTTACTTTAAAATACTTAGATAAAACCAAAGAAGGCTACATTTTAAGACCCCATAATCCTCTTTACCCCAGCATAGAGTTAGCCTTTGAACAAGTAAGCATAGAGGGTATTTATGTAGGCTTATTACGTGGAGAAGTCTTAGCCTCACTGGTACAAGAACGCACCTTTTACAGCTAAGTTTCATTTAATTTTAACTAGGCTGCAAACAAAAGCTTAAAGCTTGCAGCCTTCAACTGGGAGACTCAGCAATAAGCACTTTATAGCTTAATCAAATCGCTACAACTCGAGCTTTTCTGATAAGACGGTTTGAATTTGATGAATTGCTAGGTATACATACAGCTTAGCTAACGCCTTAAGGTCAGGTAAACTACTAACGTGCTAAAAAGACTTTTATGGTTACTCATCTTATTATCTTTAATTCCAGCCCTTATGCTGGTCAGTCAGCGTATACAAATAGAAGGCAGAACAAGAACCGTCAGCTTCTTAATGGATGAACAAGCCCTCTCTACCCAAGCCGAATACTATGGCTTAGATACCTTTGAACTCGCAGAACACTACAGAAGCTTAGGCTTAAACGGCATAGCCATTTATGAAGAAACCCTATCAAGCTTAACCACCAAAGGTGACATTGTCATTTTGTCAGATAGTCTCTTGCGTTCAAGCGCTGTTCAAAACGAACAACCCTTACCAGATATTGCCGTAGACAGCATTTTACTAACAGAACTGCGTGAAGGTGTAACAGATTCACTTAAAAACAAACACCAACCCGCACCCACAGAGCTAAATTTATTTAGCCGAACATGGCTCAGCTTTGAAGGCACCAACGTATCAAGGCCCGCAGGCCCTGACACGCAAACCCTACAAAAATGGGCAGACGCAGGTTGGGATATTGCCTATCGCCCGAGAAACTACCCAAACATGATTAATGTTGGCGCTGACTACCCCAAAGAAGCCCACTACCTGATTTATCATGGCTTACAAATATCAGGCTACCCTAGCGCGCTAGAGAACATCATCCCGATATCTCAAAATTACATAACAGGCGTTATAGAAGGCACCGAACAAAAAGGCCTCAAAGACATTATTAGACAAATACCAAGCGCTCGAGTGCTTAGCTTTAATCAAGATTACCTGAATGAAAAATTATCACCAGAAAGCGTTGTTGATAAGTACTTACTAGGTGCAGATGAGCGCGGCATAAAACTGATTTATGTACGCCCGTATACCGAAACTCAACAAGGCGACATGATTAAAAATACGGAAAAGCTCATAACTTTACTCAAACAAAACTTCGAAGCAGAAGGCTACACCATAGGTTCACTCCCTACACTCGAGTTTGATTATCAGCCTAGTGTTTGGCTGCGTGCTCTGAGTAGTCTTGGCATTGTTGCAGGTCTTGCTTTGCTTGCTTTGTTATACCCAGGGGCTTGGGCAATTCTGGTTGTAGGCGCAGTTGCAGGCTTGGGTCTTTTTGCTGGGGGCTTAGATTGGGATGCATTAGCGCTCATGGCAGCAGTCAGCTTTCCTGTATTAGGATATGGTTTCTTTTCTAAAAGACTCGTTGATTTAGGTTTGGCAACTTTAATTAGTCTTGTAGGTGTTGTGCTTTTGGTTGCAGTTGGTAGTGACCAAGAGTCCATGCTGGCGATTAGGCCTTTTGCTGGGGTTGCCGCTACGCTGGTTATTCCTCCACTTCTCTTTTTATTTCATTATGCCCTTAAGTTTCGGCGTCCTGCGCAGTGGGTCACTGATTTCTGGACAACCCCTATTCAGTTAGGGCATGTTGCCATTTTTGTGCTTGGCATGGCAGCGTTAGGGCTTATTGTGCTTAGAAGGGGCAACTTTCCTATTATTGGTGCTTCAGAGGCAGAGCTAGCGTTAAGAAGCTGGCTATCTGACTTTTTTGTACGCCCAAGGTTTAAAGAACTCATTGGGCATCCTTTAGGTGTTTTAGGTTTACATAATAATAAATGGCCCGAGTGGATTCGTGTACTTCTCTTGACAGGTGGCGTGATTGCCCAAGGCACCATTATGAATAGCTTTAGTCACTATCACACACCCTTTATCATTTCTTTACAACGCACCCTTATTGCCCTTTTCTTAGGACTACTGTTTGGCCTTATTCTTTTGCCAATCAGCCATTTTCTTATTAACTTAGTTAAAGCATGGCTAGCAAGTGGTGAGCAACCACAAAACACATGAGGGTATTAATCAGTGGCTATTATGGCTTTGATAATTTTGGTGATGAAGCGCTCCTAAGTGGCTTAAGCCATAGCTTACTTAGTCAAGGTCATGAACTCACTATACTCTCAGGCAATCCCCAAAGAAGCACCGAATTGCATAATCTTAAAGCCGTGCATCGCTATAAAGGCCTTATAGCGGCTTTACTCAACTGTGATGCTCTTATTTCTGGGGGTGGCGGCTTACTACAAGATAAAACCAGCTTTAAAAGTTTACAGTACTACCTTTGGGTTATTAAATTAGCCAAGCTACTAGGCAAACGCGTCCTCATTTTTGGTCAATCTATTGGGCCTTTAAGCCCTAAAGGAAAAAACGCCCTTCAAAATACCCTAAAAAATACCCATATTGCGGTTAGAGATGAACCCTCTCAAGCTTTGCTAGAAAGCTTAGGCCTTCGTTCTAGCTTAGTTGCAGATGCCGCACTACTCATTCCTTTTGCAGAAAGCGGTAAACAAAAAAACTACACCCTGCTCATTCCACGCTACGGACAGCCAGACTTAACAGACGCGCTCATAGAGCTAGCCAAAACCCTAAAAGCACAAAATCAAGACCTCGTATTAAGCTCAGTGCAAGCAAATGAGGATAAAACAGAAATTACGCGCATTATGCAGGCCGTACCTGACCTTCGTTATGTAGAAGCCAGCACACCCCAAGAATTCTTAAGCATAATTGCTCAAAGCAGCTACGTTATTTCAGCCAGACTCCACGGACTCATACTGGCAGCCGTCGCCAACAAGAATTACGCTGGTCTTATTTATGACCCCAAAGTAAAAGCCTTCCTAAATGAAACAGGCGCAACTGCATTTGAAACACCCATAGACCATGCAGCACTCATAACAACAGCACTCGAGCGTAGCCCTGTAGATCAAGAAAAGCTAGCTGTCATGAGAGAACGAGCTCAACTTGCTGAAGAGTGGCTTGCTAAGCAACTCAGTTAAGTTGTGGCTTTAAAAACCTTTTTAAGCTTTAAAAAGGCTAAACTAGGCTTTAGATGCGGCGCTTAACCCTAGTACTAAGTTTTTGTTTTTTTGGCTTTGCGCAAGCGCAATCCAGCCTAGATGAAATGCGTAATAACTTAAACACGGGTTACTACGCTATTGCAGCTCAAGTCTTAGGCCCTCAACTCATAAACGACCCTAATTACCAAGACAACCCAGAAGCCTATTATCTTTATGCCAACGCACTCTTCTTAACAGGTAACACCGAAAATGCTCGCCTTTATTTAGAGCAAGCCAAAACCTTAGTAACTAACAATGACGCATTAAACCTCCAAATAAATCATTTAGATGCCTTAGTTTCAGCAGCCGAAGGCAGCATAAGCGAAGCCATAGACAAACTAGCATCTGTCTTTAATCAGCAAGCTCAATACACAATTGCAATGGATTGGGGTCGTATAGCATGGCAAGCAGGTCGTTTAGATGAAGCACTCAACGCCTTTACAAAAGCAGCCGAAACCGAACAAGGTCAAAAAGAACTCTGGCCCGAACTCAACAAAGGCCGTATCTTACATATTCAAGGTAGAGCACAAGCGGCCATAACAGCATTTAACAAAGCCATAGAAATCTTTGAAGCCAATGACGTACAAAGAGGCGAACTACCCTCACCCGGTTACATAGAAGCCTACTACCAACTCGCTAGCGTATATGAAGACTTAGGCAACCTAGAAGAAGCCCGCCTAAACTACGAAAGCGCCCTAACCATAGGCGCAAACTACGCACCTGCCCAAGCAGCACTCGAGCGTTTAGGGTTTAATTAATAGCATTTCCACGAATGCTTGCAGCATCAAACTATTCCTGCGACCACTGAACAAAATAAAGGTATCTGAATCACTGAACCTAAACCATCTGAATCCTAGGGGAATAAAAACAAACCCACTAAGCCGTTGCTGCAATGTCTTTTGCAACTGCAATAATAAACTTAACCTCAAGCCCAAACTAAATTTTCTGTCCAAATGCGTTTAGTAACATTGCGCAAAACAAGCTGTCCTTTTCTAAAGACACCCAGTCTATCTGGAACACTTGCTAATACGGCAGTTAAACTCTTAGCGTTAAGCACTACTAAATCAGCTTGCGAGCCTTCAAACAAGCCATATTCACTTAACCCCATAATGTCAGCAGGCTTGTGCGTAACCATCTCCAAACACAACGGCATTTCTTTAACACCCGTCATATGGGCAGCGTGCGCAAGTAAATTAGCCGTATGCAGTAAATCGTAAGAGCCTAACGGGTTAAAAGAATCCCGCACTTTATCAGACGCCGCAGCCACATTTATATTACGACCCAGTAACTCTTTTACTCGAGTTATACCCCTAGGGCTAGGCTTTAAGCCACGCCCCATTTGAATAAGATCAGCTGACGGCAGCGTAATAATATGAATCTGCGCTTCCTTCACTTTCTCCATAACCCTATCAGCCGTAGCATCATCCATAAAACTAAGTGAACAGCAATGCCCCGCCGTGACTTTACCTTGCATGCCTCGTTCAATCGTCTTATCCGCCAAATACTCTAAAGTATTCACACGACCATCATCAATATCATCAATATGCAAGTCAAGCGGTTTACCATGCAGCTCAGCTAACTCAAAGAGCTTATCAATACTTTTTCTATAATCACTACTAAAGGTTGGTGCACCCCCAATAATATCTACACCCATCTTAATAGCCTCTTGCAAGGCTCTATCATCTTGAGGTGTATTACCCGAACGACCCAACGCAACCACCTGCACTGTAAGTAAATCTTTATGCCGTTCACGCGCATCCAAAATGCCCTCGAGTGCCATCCAGAAGCCTGAACTGTAAACATCCACATGGGTTCTAAGCGCAGCCGTGCCCAAGCTAATTGCCGTATTTTGAGCTTGCAACGCGCGGCTTAAATAACGCTCATAACTTAAGCGACGTTTCTCTTCATCCCAAATTTCATTAGCTTCTATAAGCGTGCCACTTTTATTAAAAGACATCGACAACGTTTGATCTAAATGCACATGCGCATCCACAAAAGCAGGCAAAACTACTAGGCCATTAAGATTCCACTCTTCATGACCCCTAATAGCCAAGTTTTCACCAATAGCCTTAACACGACCTGCTTCTAAGGCAATATCTACCAGCAGACCACTATCATCTATATTTACTTTGCGCAGTACCCATTTTGCTGTTACCATAACCACCCTTAGTGTAAGCAAAAAACCTTTTAGAGTCTAAGTAGAGCATACCCTTTAAGTCATCACAATGAAAAAGATGACGTGAGTGAAGTTAAAGGAAGAAGAAAAAAAAAGAAATTGGCGTTGATATTAGCGTGAAACGTCTTCTCCGCTGTTTTGATTCACGACTGTGGCACACACGCACCAAAGCGCACATGTATCACTTTATGTTTGAAGCTGAAATTATTGCCGGAACACCCAGTTTGAGTAACGAAGTGAGCGAAATAAATTGGTTTCATGAAACTGCCCTACCCGAACTGCACTAAAGCCTTAAAGAAACCATGCCCATTTTACTAAGAAAAATAAAAAATGCAGATTCGCTACCTCACTTTGATTAAAATTAGTACACTACAACAATGACTGAAACCCTCACTGTTGGCTTAGCCCAAATTGCACCCGTATGGCTCAACCGCCAAAAAACCTTAGCCAAAATGACAAGCTATGTTGAAAATGCAGCCAAGCAAAACTGCGACCTTGTCGTTTTTGGTGAAGCCCTCTTACCGGGCTACCCTTTCTGGCTCGAGCTTACCAATGGCGCGGTGTTTAACAGTGACATTCAAAAAGATTTACATGCTCACTACATGAAAAATGCAGTTTGTCTAGAAGAAGGGCATTTAGATGAACTATGTGCCCTAGCAAAAGAGAAAAGCATAGCCATTTACTTGGGTAGCATTGAGCGCCCCCTTGATAGGGGTGGGCATAGTCTTTATTGCTCTCTTATTTATATTAATAAAGCAGGTGAGATTTGCTCAGTTCATCGTAAACTCATGCCCACCTATGAAGAGCGCTTAACTTGGTCTATAGGGGATGGTCACGGCTTAAAAACTCATAAACTAGCTGCTTTTACGCTAGGTGGGCTTAACTGCTGGGAAAACTGGATGCCTTTAGCAAGAGCTAGTCTTTATGCTTTAGGTGAAGACCTGCATATAGCTGTCTGGCCGGGCAATAAACGCAACACGCTAGATACCACAACTTTTATGGCAAAAGAAGGCCGCTCTTTTGTGATTGCTGTTTCAGGCTTAATGCGCAAACAAGACTTCCCTGAAGATACTCCGCATTTAGATTTAATTCTTAAACACGCACCCGATGTTCTAGCAGATGGTGGTAGCGCTCTGGCTGCGCCAGATGGTCGCTGGATTATTAAACCTCTAACAAATGAAGAAAAACTTGTCGTCGCAACCCTTGATTATAACGAAGTGCGTAAAGAACGCCAGAACTTTGACCCTTCAGGTCACTACTCGAGACCCGATGTACTTAGCTTGCATATAAACCGTAAACGTCAAAGCGTGCTGCTAGAAGATTAAGCAATGAGGAAGAAGTGGAAAGTAGAAGGTGAAAAGAATAGTTAAATACTTAATTTTACTTTTCTCAGCATTTGCACGAATCGCTTGATTACAAACTTCAATAAGTAAAAAACACTAAGCTGCTATTGCAATGTCTAATAGAACCAGAATCCATCTTAAGC
>CAZWJZ010000184.1:0-5481 GCA_964634665.1 uncultured bacterium
CTAAGGCAGTACAAAGATTATTATTTTATAAGCAACTCAAACTCTGACATTTTACTAACAAGCGCCCCTGAAAAAGGAGCTCGAGTGTTTACCACGCAGTACACACGTTATGCTCGGCCTGCTTGTGGTGATACCCTTATGGCTTGCTTTTTTGCCCTACCCCAACATCCTGTACCTTTTCCTCATTGGATTGTTCAGCGTATTGGCCCCTTTTTTGCTAAGTACCCTTTTAGTGACCAACGAAACGTGATTCGCTCAACCCTTTACACCACTGCTGGCACCTTAGCTTCGTTAGCTTTGGGGGGTGCAATAGGCATCTTTTTGGCCATCTTATTTGTACTCTTTAGACCACTCGAGCGTGCTCTTTTACCTTGGACGATTGCATCGCAAACTATTCCCATTATTGCGCTGGTGCCTGTTTTGCTTTTGGTCTTAGGTAATTTTGGCATTACCATTCAAACCAGTATTTTACCTACCGCTATTATTGGTGCGTATATCTGCTTTTTTCCTGTGGTAGTGAGTACTGTCAAAGGGCTTAGAGCCATAGACCCGCTCATACTTGACCTTATGAAGTCTTACGCTGCGCATCCACTTGAGGTGTTTTGGAAAGTTCGTTTTCCTGCAGCTGTGCCGTTTTTCTTTACCGGCCTAAAGCTAGGTACTGCTGCTGCTCTGGTAGGTGCATTGGTTGCTGAGACTGAATCTAACAATGCCAGAGGTTTAGGCTTTCAAATATTAGGACAAGTTCAATCTGGCAACGTGGCTGATGTCTGGATTTTACTTATTCTTTCAGGTCTATTAGGCGTTAGTCTTGTTGCTTTTGTCGGCTTTTTGCAGCGTAGCTTTGCCCCTTGGGAGCGCTCAGCATGACCGTAAAACCTATTTATACTGCCCTTATTGGTGCAATTATAGCGCTCATTGGCAGTGCTGGATTGTTAAGTCAAGATGTCCAAAACCTATCTAGCTGGGGTTTTGTTGTTTCTATTGTTGCAATCATCTGTATAGGCTTAAGTCTAGTCGGGAATTTCTGGGCAGCAACAAGCGCTGTACCCTTAAGCTTAGTAGCTGCAGCCTTACCCGTCATTCGCCTGAGTTATCTCAATGAAAAAGGTGAATGGGGTTACTGGATGATGCTCTGGGGCTTCTTAATAACATGCATTTTTTCAGTAGGACGCATTAGCCTAAGCGAAAGCGATGCCAATGAAAAAAGCTACCTGAAACGCATACGAAACGCCTTACCCCCATCCTCTGTACCGTTCATACTCATGCTGCTCTGGCAAGGCCTCGTCGCTGGCTTTAACGTACCCAAAGGTATCTTTCCAGGCCTAGAAAATGTTTACACCCAACTAAGCTCGAGCTTTACCGTTTTACTAATGGATAGCTATGTCACCTTTGTCAAAGAAGTCTTTTTTGGGCTTAGCATAGGCGTCATAGCTGGCTTTTTGCTAGGCACTGCAATTTCTTACAGTAAATTCTTACAAAACGGTTTCCTACCCCTTGCTGCTGCCTTTGGCGCGGTACCCATCGTAGGGCTAGCACCCGTCTTAGGGCGAGCCTTCGGTGTAGATTGGGAAAGCAAAGCAGCTGTAGTGGTCATCGTTACCTTCTTCCCTGTTGTGCTCAACACCGTTCAAGGCTTAACCCAAGTTGACCCCATAAAGCTCGAGCTTCTTAAGGCTTACGCGGCTAAACCAAGACAAGTATTTTTTTCTCTTAGACTACCCAATGCTTTACCGTTTATTTTTAATGCCCTTAAATTATCGGCAGTGCTAGCTGTCATTAGCGTCATTGTTGCTGAATTTCTTATCCCTGGCCCACCCCGAGGGCTAGGTCAGCGCATTTCCCTGTCAGCCAGACAGGGAGCATTTGACACTGTATTTGCAGCCATTTTTGTATCAAGCGTCATCTCCATAACGATTTATCAAGCTTTAGCATGGCTCGAGTCTAGAGTCACAGCGTGGCATCCTAGCTTTAGAGATGATGGCCATTAACTATTTAGCTACTCGCTCATTTGAGCTTAGCAACTTACAAGGAGGATATATGAAGAAAATCGCCCTTAGTCTAGGCATAATTGCAACCGTATCATTCGGATTTGCACAAGAATTAGTGGATGTTTGCTTTCAAAGCAAATGGTTCCCACAAGCTCAATTTGCAGGTTATTTTGTAGCTCAAGAAAAAGGTTATTACGCTGAAGAAGGCCTAAACGTAACCGTTTTAGATGGTGGTAATGTCAACCCAACCGTCGCAGTTGCCAGTGGCAACTGCGACTTTGGTACTGACTGGATTGCCAATATGCTTGTTCAGCGTGAGCAAGGTTTAGAAGTTGTTCAGGTTGCACAGATTTACCAAGCTAGTGGCTACCGTATGGTTACCCTTAATGATAGTGGCATTGAATCATTTGCTGATCTTGCTGGCGAAAAAGTAGGTGTTTGGGGCTTTGGTAATGAATTTGTATCTCAAGTCATTTTTGCTGCTGAAGGCTTAAGTAGTGACCTTGATGCAACTGTCACAAGTCCAGATGTATCCGCTGTAGTTTACGCCTTTGACCCTGCACTCGTCTTTCCTGACGAAGTTGCTGTCGCTAGCGCCATGACTTACAACGAATTAAATCAAATCGTTGGTCTTGGCTTTGATTTAGATAGTTTAAGCATCTTAGATCCAGCTGATATTGACGCAGCTCTCCTTGAAGACCTCATCTTCACCACACCAGAACTACTAGCTTCAGAAGACTTTAACGGAAGCGGTATGAGTGGTGCTGAAGTAACTCGAAAATTCTTAGCAGCAACCCTAAAAGGCTGGGAATACTCTGTAAACAATCAAGCAGAAGCTGTTGAGATAGTCATTAGCTCATGTGGTGACACTTGTAACGGTAGTGGTAGCACTTCAAGCCCAGAAGTACACCAAACATGGCAAATGGCTCGAGTTGCAGAACTTGTTATGCCAACACCCGACACCATGTTAGGCCATGTTGATCAAGCTGCTTTTGACCGCAGTGTAGAACTCCTAGTTGAAGTTGGGCTAATAGCTGAACCTGTTAGTTATGAAGATATTGTTGATAGTAGCTACCTACCAGGCATGTAACAAAAGCTAGTAATAATGCAAAAAGTGGAAGCTTAAACGTATAGCATTCCACTTTTTGCATTATTCCAACTGTTATTTGCATTATGCTTAGAACTATTTTGCTAAACTAAATCCTATCTTGCTTAAAAAAATTACTATGGAGGCTAGCTCATGGCAATATCAAGCCCAAGCAAAACCAGTGAATTACTCGAAAGACAAAAACAATACTTACTACCACAACAAAGCAAAATGCTTTTTTATGGCGATGATCCACTTGCCATAAAAAAAGCCAAAGACCAATACGTATGGGATGTCGAAGGCAACAAATACCTAGACTTCTTCGGTGGCATTCTTACCGTATCTATAGGCCACTGCAACGAAGAGGTTGTAGAAGCAAGCTACAAACAAATGAAAACAGCAGGCCACACTAGCACCCTTTACCTAAACGAAATCACTATTCAAGTAGCAGAAAAAATATCTCAAATCACCCCAGGACGCCTGCAATACAGCTTCTTCACCAACTCAGGTACGGAGGCAGATGAAACCGCCATAATGGCAGCTCGAGCTTACACAGGTAATACTGACATTATTGCTTTAAGGCACGCCTACAGCGGGCGTAGCATGAGCATGATGAGCATGACAGCACACTCAAACTGGAAGAATGGCAGTGTTATTGACGGAACCATAAAGCATATTCGTAGCCCAAACATGTACCGCAAGCCCGAACAAATGACGGAAGCTGAGTATTTAGACTTCTTAATTGAAGACTTTGAAGACTTCATGGCAACCAGCACCGACGGTAAAATAGCTGCCTTTATGGCTGAACCCATACAAGGAGTTGGTGGCTTTGCCATTGTTCCTAAAGACTACTTCAAACGCATATTGCCAATTGTCAAAGCAGCAGGCGGCATCTTAATTATTGACGAAGTACAAACAGGCTGGGGACGCACAGGAAAACACTGGTGCGGCATAGAACACTGGGGCGTAGAGCCAGACATAATGACCTTTGCCAAAGGCATAGCTAACGGCGCACCTGTTGCCTGCACCATCATGACACCCGAAGTTGCCGAAAGCGTAAGCAACGCCACGCTAAGCACCTACGGGGGTAACCCCGTAAGCATGGCACAAACCCTAGCCACCCTAAACTACATAGATAAACATAAACTCTGGGAAAACGCAGAAACCCAAGGTCAAAGCTTACGCGCACGCATGGAAGCCATGCAGCAAAAACACAGCTTCATAGGTGACGTAAGAGGCATGGGCTTAATGCAAGCCTTCGAGATGGTTGAACCAGGCACAAAAAATCCAGATACTAAACGTGCCGCAGATCTAGTTAATCAAGCTCGCAAAAACAAGCTACTCATAGGCAAAGGTGGTCGCTGGGGCAACGTCATACGCATAGCACCGCACCTAAACGTAAATGCCCAAGACATAAACACCGCCTGCGATATCATAGAAAAAAGCCTAAACGAAATCGCCTAAACTAGCAACAAAACTAGCAACAAAACTAGCAACAAAACTAGCAACAAAACTAGCTTAAGAAGCTCGAGTATGCACTCGAGCTTCTTTTAATTGAATCACTCCAAAAAACCAATTAACCAATTTAAGTAAAATTTAAGTGCCTCCTTTCTAAACTATGTCTAACCTTAAAGGAGGTTCCAAATGAAACTTTTCAAACAAACCACTTTGCTACTCAGCATCATCTTAATAAGCCTTTTCCTAAACCTTAGCAGCGCACAAACAAACAACCCGCTCGTTGGCACATGGCAAACCAGCATTCCGTTAGGACAAGGAATGCCAAACGCAGTTGGTATTTTAAAAGCAGACCCAAACGGCATGTACCGCGAAGAAATGTATATTAATAATCAACTTTCAGCCTACTGGGAAGGCCAGTACACCCTAAGCCCGCAAGGTCAACTGATTCAGAATGAAAGCAATAAATCTCCTCAGATTTGCGCTATGAACCAGTGTTTTGCAAATGAAGGTCCTAGCCAGACAATGAGTCAAATTAGCATGCAATCAGCAGATGCATTTATAGCCATGCTTCAAGACCCACAAACAGGACAAGCCATTCAGATAAACTGGCAACGCCTAAATGCACAAACAAGCACACCTCAACTAGGTACAAGCCCACAGCTAGGCACAAATCCACAAATGCCACAACAAAGCAACAATCCACTCGTAGGTACATGGCAATACCAAGAAAGAACCAACCAAGGCCACACCGTCAGCAACCTATTAACCTACACCCCAGACGGACGCTTCCAGTACCAACGCATACTCAACGGTCAATCTCTCATATCAAGCTACTCAGGAACCTACAGCATAGATGCAAACGGCAACTACACCGAAACCGCTACAGACAAATCAGCCCAATTTTGCTACCTACAATGCCAACCCAACCCCGTGCAACTGCACACA
>CAZWJZ010000184.1:5491-9408 GCA_964634665.1 uncultured bacterium
ACGGTCAACTAAGCTTCCCGAATCAAAGCACCATGGTCTACGCAGGCTTAAACTTTCAAAGAACAAACCAAAACACACAAGCACCCAGCATGAACAACCCAACCATGCCACAAAACCCAAGTTACACCACACCTGATTACAGCACACCAGCATGGGGCGCAACACCAGCATGGGGTTATGAAGGCACAAACACAGACTTCAACCCAGTCGTAGACGGCGCAATCTGGGAGCAATCACCCTACATAGACCCAACAACAGGTGGAACCTACCTACTACCAAACGTAGCCGACCCAAGCATGAGCTACGAAAGCCCCAACGGCAACCCACTCACCTACAATGACGTAACAGGCACATGGACAGAAACCGACCCTTACGGATTCGAAACCGAACTCGACCAAAGTGACTGGTAAACCCTGTCTAAAAAACCAAGATTAAGCTCGAGCTTTAAACTCGAGCTTTTGCTCTGTTTCTGCTGAATAATGTCTCAAAGCTACCTATCACTAAAGCTTCTGGTAAATTTATAAATACACTATGGCATAAGCAATTTAAACAAGTTGTTTTAGCTATTTTAAAGTTACGGCAAGACCCTAAACCACACGATTCCAAACAATTACGTGGCTACACCGAGTTTTCTCGTATTGATGTGGGTGAGTACCGTGTTATCTATCGCATTGAGCAAGAAACAATCATCATTTCACTCATAGGGAAACGAAATGATGATGAGGTCTATAAACACTTAAGGCGAAAGTTCTAGTTACTCGAGTATTTCTTTTACCCTGCCTACTTGTCCGTCTTGTAGTCTTACTTTTATGCCGTGTGGGTGGTTGGCTGAGTTTGTTAGTAGGGTTTGTACGATGCCTTGGGTGAGTTTGCCAGTGCGTTGGTCTTGTTTTAAGACTATGTTTACGCTTGCACCTATTTTTATGTTTGTTCTTTTGCTTGGGTCCATGGCTTTAGCTTAGATGAGTTCTATGCTTTTTATGCTTATGGGGGGAGTTAGGCTTTGGCCTTCGGATGGGCTTTGTTGTATTTGTTTGACTATGTCCATGCCGCTGGTTACTCTGCCAAATGCTGCGAAGCCGTGGCCGTCTGGGTTGCGTTTACCCCCGTAATCTAGTTCTGGTTGATCGTTTATGCATATGAAGAATTCACTGTGGGCGCTGTTTGGCTCGAGTCTGCTCATGCTTAGTGTGCCATTTTGGTGGCTGAGTTTTGTGCTTTGGGTGGTTTCTATGTTTATGGGTTCTTGTTTTTTGGGGTGGTCTTGCATGCCTAGTCCACCTTGTATGACTTCTATGGGTACGGTGAAGGGCAGTGGGTTGTTTGTTTGGTTGTCTTGTCTGACGGTTCGGTAGAAGCTTGCGTTTTGGTAACTGTTTGTTTTTATGTAGCTTAGGAAGTTGGCTACGGTTTTGGGTGCTTGGTTTATGTAGAGTTCTGCATTTATGTTGCCGAGTTCTGTTTTTATGATGATGGTTGGGTTTTGATTCATGGTTTCCTCTTTTTTAGGTGCTGTGGGGTTCTTTGTAGTGGCTTTCACGTTCTTGGCTTTCTTTGTTGAATATAAAGAAGCGTTTTATGCCTAGGCTTAGGGTTTCGGGTAATTTTTGCTTTGGCTGGGCTAGGTAGGCGTGTAGGGTGTTTTGGTTTGCGCTTAGGGTAAGTAGAGAGTAGTTGTTGTTGGGCAAGTCAAATTGGCTTATGAGGGTGGCTTGTAGGGTGTATTTGGTGTTTGTGTTTAGGCTTAGGTCTTCTGGGCGTATGCCGATTATTTTGTTGCTGAATTCGGCTGAAATAGTGTTTCCTTCTTGTGTGTTTAGGGCTTGCATGAGTGGGTTTGGGCTTAAGAAGCTGGCTACGAAGAGGTTTTTTGGGTTTTGGTGTAAGTCGTTATAGCTGCCTGTTTGTACTATTTTTCCGTTGTTCATCATGATGATTTCGTCTGCGAGTAGTAGGGCTTCGGTTTGGTCGTGGGTTACGTAGATGGTAGTTATGTTGAATTCTTTTAAGAGTTGTTTTAGGTTGGCTCTGTATTTTTCGCGTAGGTGTTGATCTAGGTGGGTGAAGGGTTCGTCTAGTAAGAATAAGTTTGGGTCTCTTGTTATGCAACGTGCTAAGGCAACGCGTTGTTTTTCGCCTGGGGAGAGGTTTTTGGGTTTTCTGTCTAGTAGGTAGGCTATGTCTATGCCCATTAGGTCGCTAGTGCGTTGGTATTTTGCTTGGGCTTCTTCGTCTAGTTCAGGTGTTTTTTTTCTGAATCTGAAGTAGGACATAATGTTGTTTTTTACGTCCCAGCTTGGGTAGAGTGCGAAGTCTTGAAAGACCATGCCGAGTTTGCGGTCTTTTGCTGAGACTGTGTTCATGTCTTGAGCGTTGAAGTAGATGGTTCCACTGTCGGGTTTTTCTAGGCCTGCTATGAGTTTTAGGAGGCTGGTTTTTCCGCAGCCGCTTGGGCCTAAAATGACGGTTGTTCTTCCGTTACTAATACGAGTGTTTATGTTCTCGAGAATGGTTTGTCGTGTGTTTAGGCTACCTTCTTTTGGGTAGCTTTTAGTTATGTTTTCAAGAACGACAGTTGTCATAGCATGCCTTTACTCTGTGTTTAATCCATTAGAAGCATCTTTATATCTTGTCAAGACTATAACTCAGCTAGCTTAAATTTACTTGATTTCAAGTGTAGCGTAACTTTATTTTGCCAAGCTCGAGCTTTCTTTTTTGTGTTTTTAGGATTGTTTTTGGGCTTCTTATGAATTTGGCTTTAGATTGTTTATTTAAATCTGAAGTTTTCTTAAGCTTTGGAGTTGCGATTTTCACATCTTCACTATGGGGTTTTTAATTGTTTCGTTAGTTTGCTGTCATATGATGGCTTTTGTCTTATGATTTAAGGCGGTTTATGGTAAAAATGTAAGGTAGTGACAATTATGAAGATAGTTTTAGTTTGTCCACACGTTGCTCTTTAGGGGCGTGCTACTTTACTAGCTAGATAACAACCAGATCGGTTGTTAAGAAAGGAGAGGGCCATGAAGAAGCTTTTTAGCTTGATTCTTTTCGCCTTCGTTAGCGCAAGTTTAGCGCAATCAGTTGTTTTTAGTCCGCAGACTATTGTTGTTAATCCGATTCCTTCGTTTGGTGTTGAGGTTTTTGTAGATAAAGACCCTTCTGGCGATTTGGTTCCAACCTATCAGGTGGGTTCTAACATTTCTATTGGTGTTCGTGTTACTGAGAGCGCTTTTGTTTATTTGTTTAATGTAAAAGCTACTGGTGAAATTACGCAGATTATTCCTAATCGTATTGATGAGGCTGGGCAGAGTAATTTTGTTAATGCAGGTGAGACTAAGTTCTTCCCTCCTCGTAATGCTCGTTATACCTTTTCTGTAGACGGTCCTACGGGTACAGATAAGGTTATTGCATTGGCAAGTAAAGAGTCTCTTGATGTTAGTCAGCTTGCTAACTTTCAGTCTGACCCGAGTATTGCTTCGAGTAATATTGGTGAGCAGGGCTTTGCTCAGACTTTAAGCATTATTATTAGACCTAAGCCTCAGAACTCTTGGGTGACTGATACTGTTTTGTTTAACGTGGGTAGTGTAACAACTTCTCGTTATGGCACATTAAGTATTACGTCTTCTCCGAGTGGCGCTGAAGCTTTTGTTGATGGTCAGCTTGTTGGTTATACACCTGTTCGTTTTGGTACTAATACGGGTGTGCGTACGGTTGAGATTCGTGCGAACGGATACCAAACTTTTTCAACTTCTGTGAATGTAGCGGGTGGTCAAACTACGCCTGTTAATGCAACCTTAGCTCAGATTGTTACTACGGGTGTTGCTAACTTTATTAGTCAGCCTGCGGGTGCTCAGGTTTTTGTTGATGGCAATCTTGTAGGTGTAACCCCTACGGGTCCTATTACGCTTAATGCGGGT
>CAZWJZ010000185.1:0-9408 GCA_964634665.1 uncultured bacterium
GGTCTTTGACCATAACGTCTGGCTGCCTGCTCCGTAAGAGGGGCGGTAGTTACCTGTAATGAACAGAAAATCGCATTTCGTCAAAATTACTATCTTCAGAATCCGATTCTCAGCCTAACAATTGACCTAACACTGAGGTATCCATTATTCTTCGGTAACTAAAGGATAGGTTCGAGCATGACAAAAAAGCAGGTTTCGTTAACAGACGTTGCTAAAGCCGTAGGATTGTCAAAATTCTCAGTGTCTCGAGCCTTGTCAGGTAAAGATGGTGTGAGTAAGAATACTCGTGATTATGTCATTGTGACGGCAAAAAAAATGGGCTACAAAACCAAAGTGCCTAACCGAAACCTTATTTTTGCCTTTGATTTGGTTGTTTTCAATAATGCTGACATGACTGAATTCTGGATGGGGGTTATAGCAGGTGCACAAAAGGAAGCCAAACGCTTTGGTATTCATTTGGTAACGCGACCTATCCAGAATCCTACTGAACTAATGCAAGCCGCTTCTATTGACATAGATGGTGTTATTGGCGGAAGCGGATTATCACGAAAGTTACTCAAACACCATCAAGAAAGAGGCATTAAAACCGTTTTAATTAGCACAGCCCTGCCGGGTGAACAAACGCATATTATTTCAATATCAGAGGAGGAAGCTGCTTTTGAGGTGGGCCAACACTTCAAATCCTTAAATCATAAAGCACTTGCTTTTGTCACTGATCGTGTTTCTAAACCTTCGTTTGCAAGTAGAGAGCGTGGACTTAAGCGATTTGCGGAACAAGAGAAGCTTTACTATGACCTCATTGAAATTGATAGCAATGATCCTGGTCGTTCATTTGAACATATATTTAAAGACAAAATAAAAATGGCTATAGCCCCAACTGCTCTTTTTTGCTCAACAGATAGCTTAGCTTTTGCGGTTATTCATGCTCTGAATAGATTAGGTTTGTCAGTACCTAAAGATGTTTCTGTAATAGGTGTTTACAACAGTTATGAATCAAGCACATCTATTCCAAAATTAAGTTCTGTGGATGTACCCAGCGAGGAAATCGGTAAATTAGCAGTCAGACAATTGTATTCACTTGTAAAGGCAGAAGATAGGTTTGTGCCAACTCGGACGTTTGTTATGCCCTCTCTAATTATTAGAGAGTCAACAGCGAAAGCTGAGAATGTGAGGCTGTATGCCAACAGATAAACGCTTTATTTCACCTGAAGATGTCGAAACTCATGTCTTTGATTGGGGCACAATCAAATGGATGAGCACCCCCAGTCATAACGAGGCTGAAAGATTTACGACAGGCGTAGTTTTACTCGAGCCTGGCAAAGGTCATAGTCGTCATAATCACCCTGGTGTTGAGGAGATTTTATACATCGTTTCTGGTGAAGGTGAACAAATGGTTGAGGTTCCTGATGGTCAGGGAGGCATGAAAGAGGAGCGTAGGGCTATTAAGGCAGGCATGCTTATTCATATTCCTGCTGACGTTTATCATGAAACCCTTAACACCTCATGGGAAAGCCTTAAACTCATTGCTATTTATGCACCTCCAGGACCTGAAGATTTGCTGCGTGATATGGCTGAGCAAATTGTAGCTGCGGGTTGCTTACCCAATCGCAGTTAAGTTTAATGCCTATTTATGTAGTTGGAACCTTTGATACCAAAGGGCTCGAGTTACGTTATATTCGTAATTTGATTGAGAGTAGTGGTGTTACTTGTCTACTTATTGATGTGGCTACTCAAGGTGAGAGTGGCGACGTAGATGTGACTGCGCGGATGGTTGCTAAGCATCATCCGGATAGCGAAACTGTAGTCTTTAGTGATGATCGTGGTGAGGCGGTTACGCAAATGAGTATTGCTCTTGAACATTTTATTCGTTCAAGAACAGATGTCGAAGGCATCATTAGTGCGGGTGGTTCAGGTGCTACAGCACTGGTGACTCCTGCCATGCGCGCTGTGCCGATTGGTATGCCTAAAGTTATGGTTTCGACGGTAGCTTCAGGGAATGTTGCTCCTTATGTGGGTCCTAGTGATATTTGCATGATGTATTCGGTCACGGATATTCAAGGGCTAAACAGAATTTCAAGAAAGATTTTAGCTAATGCTGCTCACGCAATCTCTGGCATGGTTAAATCTTCCATTCCAGAACTAGAAAGTAAACCCGCTATAGGCCTTAGTATGTTTGGCGTAACAACAGCTTGTGTTCAGGCAGTGGTTAAAGAACTCGAGCTTGATTATGATTGTCTGGTTTTTCATGCTACGGGTACGGGTGGGCAGTCAATGGAGAAGCTTGTTGACTCTGGTTTGCTTAAGGGTCTGATTGACGCAACCACAACGGAAGTCTGTGATCTTCTGATGGGCGGTGTCTTTAGTGCGGGTGAGGATCGTTTGGGTAGCATTATTCGTACTCAATTGCCTTATGTTGGCTCTTGTGGGGCTTTAGATATGGTGAACTTTGGTGCAATGGATAGCGTTCCTAAGCACTATCGGGACAGATTGTTTCACAAACATAATGCCCATGTAACTCTTATGCGAACTAGCCCTGAAGAAAATAAGCGCATGGGTGAGTGGCTGGCTAATAAGCTCAACCAAATGCAAGGTGAAGTGAGATTCTTATTGCCTCTTGGGGGTGTATCTATACTTGATGCAAAAGGGCAAGCTTTTTATAACCCTGAGGCAAACAAAGCACTTTTTGATGCACTCGAGCTTAATGTGGTTCAGACGGAGAAGCGCAAGCTCATCAAACTCGACTGCAACATCAATGATGCTGAGTTCTCAGCCGCGTTAGTTAATCAGTTTAAAGCCATTGTCTAAAGGAGTTGTATGCCAAGAATTGAACGATCTGAGATACTTGCAAAGTTTAAAGGGATGATTGAGCGCCGTGAGCCCATCATTGGGGGTGGTGCAGGGACGGGTCTGTCTGCCAAATGGGAAGAGGCGGGAGGCATTGACTTAATTGTTATTTATAATTCTGGTCGCTACCGTATGGCGGGGCGTGGTTCCTTAGCAGGTTTACTTGCCTATGGCAATGCTAATGAAATTGTGGTGGATATGGCTAAAGAAGTTTTGCCCGTGACTAAAAAAACACCTGTACTAGCGGGTGTAAATGGCACCGATCCCTTTTGTGACTTTGATGTTTTTTTAGCTGAATTAAAACGGCTTGGTTTTTCGGGTGTACAAAACTTTCCAACCGTTGGGCTTATTGATGGTGTTTTTAGAGCAAATCTTGAAGAAACGGGTATGAGTTATTTGCTTGAAGTAGACCTGATTGCAAAAGCTAATTCCCTTGACCTTCTGACAACACCTTATGTTTTTTGTAAAGAAGATGCTGAACATATGACCCGAGCAGGGGCAGATATTATTGTTTGCCATATGGGCTTAACAACGGGTGGCAGCATTGGCGCAGAAACAGCGTTAAAGCTAGATGATTGTGTTCCTCTTATTGATGAATGGGCAGAGGCTGCTCGTAGTATTCGTGATGACATTATTATTCTTTGTCATGGTGGCCCCATTGCTATGCCAGATGACGCTAGTTTTATCCTTAATTCTTGTCAAAATATTCAGGGTTTTTACGGAGCAAGCAGCATGGAGCGTTTGCCTGTTGAGCAAGCCCTTAAGTCCCAAACTCAAAAGTTTAAAGCGATTACTTTCATCAACTAAAAAGGAGACTAATTTATGTCGAAACCATCACGCTGGAAGCTTCAGGTTAATAATTGTTTGTTTATTGATAGCAGACTACTGTTTAGGCTAGTGTTACAACCTAGTACTGGTTCATCTGTGAGCTTCGGTGGTCATCCTTTAGGTCTCAAAGATGGTCTTAGTTGCCTAAGTGAAGCATTTAAACCTAGTGAAGAGTAAGCGTTAAGGACAAATTATGACTCATAAAATGATCCAAGTCGGTACAGGCGGGCGTGGCCTAGCATGGTGTAGAGATATTTTGCCACCCAATATAAATGATGATTTGATTGAAGTGGTTGCAGCTGTTGATGTCAATACAGATGCACTTGCTAATGCTCAGCAATACCTTGGCTTAAAACCAGAACAGTGCTATACAAATATAAATCAAGCCTTTGAAGAAAACGAAGCTGATTTTTGTAGCATTGTCGTTCCCCCTGCCTTTCATGAAGACGTGGTTGACATTGCCCTTAAGCACAACTTGCATATCTTGTCGGAAAAACCGATTGCTGATACCTTACTAGGCTCTTGCCGCATTGCTGAAAAAGTCAAGAGAGCAGGCATCAAAATGGGCATTACTATGAGCCACCGCTTTGATCAAGATAAGACAAGTTTTCGTCACGAACTGAATTCCGGAAAGTACGGCACGCTTGATTATCTGATATGTCGCTTCACATGCGATATGCGTGAATTTAATGATTGGGGTGCCGTATTTCGCCACCAGATGAAAGACGCTCTCATGATAGAAGGGGCTGTTCATCATCTTGATATTTTGGCAGATCTCGCAGGAGCACCTTGTGACAGTCTTTTTGCACAAACGTGGAACCCAAAATGGGGAAGCTATGGCGGTGATTCGCAAGGGCTAGTCACTATGACCTTTGAAAATGGTGTAAAAGCTTTTTATGAAGGCGCTAAAACCAATGCTGTGGGATTTAACGGCTGGGCAAACGAATATATTCGGGCTGAATGCGAAGAGGCAAGCATCATTATGGATAACCGCAAACTCGAGTGTTTCCCGTATCAAGCAAAAGAAAAATCTGTTTATAAGCGCGAAGGTCAAGGGGAAGCTATTCCGCTGTTAGAGCAGCGCAAGTGGAAGGATAGTTGGCTGGTTGAGAAATTTATTGATTGGCTAGATGGTGGTGAACCCATGGAAACAAATGTTGAAGCCAATCTTCAATCTGTTGCACTTATCTTCTCAGCTATAGAAAGTAACCGAACGGGTCAAGTGGTTAAGGTTCAAGATTTTTTAGCAGAGACTCAAGCTGCTGCCAAGAGATCTGTAGACTAGCTTAAGTAAGAGCGCAAAATGATTCTGTTTAAGCCTGAACATTCCGTTCCATACCCAAACCTTAGGCATCTTAGGGGTGATAGTAGTTCTAGTGATCCTAATGCCGCTTTTTGTATAGTCAGTGTTTATCAACTGAGCATTTTTGTGCGGCATCCTTGGCAACTTAGGTAGTTTTTTACCTTTCCTGAGTCAAAATATGCTTCACTGGAATCTAGACTGTTTCTCACTCAATGGCATCTATTGCTCTATTGCAGGTGGCAAAAAACAAGCTTAGGATGCCCGTCTTTTTGAGCCCGCGAAACAAACTGCAAGCTAGCGGAGTATTTTGAAATCATTTCAGTCATTTTGCAAAGCTTTTTGGATAGACTACTTAGTAACTTAACTCACTTAAGGAGAACGATATGCCTCTAACCTTTGACCTCCCACTCGAGCAGCTGCATAGCTATAAAGGACGTAATCCTAAACCAGATGATTTTGAGACATTTTGGGATAACAGCTTAGCTGAAATGCAAACTGTTAATGCAAATGTTGAACTTGTTCCCGCTGATTTTCAGTCACCTTTTGCAGATTGTTTTCATATGTACTTCACAGGTGTTGGTGGTGCGCGAATTCATGCCAAATTCTTGCGTCCAAAACAAACTAGTTCACCTAAACCCGCAGTACTGATGTTTCATGGCTATAGCGGAAGCTCTGGTGATTGGCTAGACAAACTACCTTATGTAGCAGCAGGCTACACCGTTGCTGCGCTTGACTGTCGCGGTCAAGGAGGACTTTCAGAAGATCTAGGTGGGGTTAGTGGCTGGACGTTACGTGGGCACATAGTGCGTGGTCTAGATAATAGCCCTGAAAAAATGCTCTTTCGGAACATCTTTCTTGATACAGCGCAACTTGCCAACATTGTCATGGAAATGCCCGAAGTAGATGAAACTCGAGTTGGTGCTATGGGTGCTAGTCAAGGGGGTGGGCTTACATTGGCGTGCGCAGCTTTAGAACCCCGAATAAAACTCGCTGCACCTATTTTTCCTTTCTTATGTGACTATCAACGTGTCTGGGAAATGGATCAAGCTAAAGATGCTTATTTAGAGTTACATGATTGGTTTCGTCGTTTTGATCCTTTACATGAACGCGAAAAAGATCTCTTTACTCAGCTTGGTTATATTGATGTTCAGCATCTTGCTGCCAGAATTCAAGCTGAAGTACTTATGGCTGTAGGCTTAATGGATACTGTTTGTCCACCGTCCACACAATTTGCGGCTTATAACAAAATTGTTTCCCAGAAATCACTCAAGCTCTACCCCGATTTTAGACATGAAAACTTACCTGGGCAACAAGATATTAATTTTCAGTTCATGCTGGGCTTATAAAGCATGCGCACTTTAGTCCTATGTAATGACGTTGCTCATCCAGCCTCCCTAACTCGCGATGGCCTAGCAGGTTTGGGTAACTGCGGATACGACTTTGACTTCTTGGAAAACTCGAGTGACTGGTCAACAGAAAAAATGAATGACTATCCTCTTATTATTTTCTCAAAGGCCAACAATAAATCTCAAAGCGATAATGAAGCTTGGGCCTCAGAAGAAATCGGCATGTCTTTTGTTAACTATGTCAGGCAAGGTAATAGCATTTTATTTCTTCATTCAGGAACAGCACTCTACGATAATTCGCCTTCCCTTTGCCATTTAATGGGTGGCATTTTTGTGGGGCATCCAGCGCAATGCCTAGTCACCGTTGAACCTCAGCATAACCATTCACTTTCAAAAGGTAGCGCTGCCTTTACGCTTAAAGATGAACACTATCAAATGGCAATGAATGACCCTGAGGTTGATCACTTTTTGAGTACCACGTCAGAACATGGCGTGCAACCTGCTGGTTGGACTAGGTTCGAGGGTAAAGGTAAGGTCTGCGTATTAACCCCTGGGCATAATTTAGAGATTTGGCATCATCCCTCGTATCAAGCTATTTTGCGAAATTGTTTAGCTTGGTGCAGTGAAACCCCTATAGGAGTTCAGTTATGAAGCTACCCCGTCGCCGTTTAGGCAAAACAGGTCTAGATATCCCCGTGATTCCCTTTGGAACACAAGGTTTTGGTAATAATTTTGGTTTTGTTGAAGATGAAGAAGCAGTTGCTTTAGTTAAGCATGCCATTTCTTTAGGCATTAACCATTTTGATTGTGCGCGCTGCTATGGCGATTCGCTTCGCAAATTAGGTTTGGCACTAAAAGGCATTCCGCGTGAAGATGTCATCATCACAGGGCGTCTTTGTTGTCACTCGGCAGCAGAGTGGGGGTTTTATGGTGAAGGAACACCAGACTATTCTTCAGAGCGAGTCATTCGAGATGTAGAGGATCAACTTCAGATTCTTGGAACAGATTACTTTGACGGCATGTTAATTCATGACCCTGGACATATTGAACCAACCTTAGCTAAAGGTGGTACCTTGGCAGGGCTTTTGCAGCTTAAAGCTCGAGGCTTAGTGCGTAACGTCGGTTATGGAATGCGGCCTCACGACTTTCACCTGAAAGCAATTGCTACAGGCGAAATCGATTTACTTCTTTGCTTTGATGACCATAACTTGGTTCGCCAAACGGCTGATAAACTTTTAACTATTACTCAGGCAAATGACATAGGTGTAATGAATGGCTGGTCTATTTTGCGAGGGCTATTAACTGGCATAAATATCGATGAAGCTCGAGCTATGGGACGCTATAAAAACGATAAAGATGTTGATGCAGCTAAGGCACTTTGGCAATGGTGCCAAGAAGAACAGGTTAACCTGCTTCAGTTAGCAATTCAGTTTTGTCTCAAAGAACCACGTATTCACGCTAATCCGATTGGCAGTCTGAATAAAGAGCAGCTTGAGGCAAATGTCAGTGCAGCATGTACACCTATTGAAGAGACTGTGTGGGCAAAATTTCGAACTCAATTTGGCGTGCTAGGCTAACAATGTTTCGGTTTTCAAAATCAGCCTTAAAACTAAAAATTTTTGGCAGCTGAACCTGCAAATCCTATGGGGTCGCCCACTATGACCCCATAGGGTTAGCGCTCCGAGTAAATAAATTGAATCTATAGGTCAATATAAGTATCGCTAGAAGCGAGTCCTATGCTAGCTTTGGCTCAAGGCTGTTTTGCTTGGGTGAATTTGTCGTATGGCAAATTCACCCAAGCAGAGCGAGTGTCACGAAGTACCGAGCGAAGCGTACGGATAGACCCATTCAGTATTTTGCAAACCTTCTATGGAGTAACTTAGTTTTAGCAAATAAGCCCTTTGGTATAAAAACTTGGCACAATAAAATTTCGGACTGGCTTTTATCGTGGCAATCGGGAATCATCAAATCTAAGCTTTGTCACTTTTTGGTAGTACTCGAGCCATTGCTATCAGAAGGTGAAGCGTTAATGCAATGCTGTTTTTTTACTTTAAGGTATGAAAAGACAATTACAATTAAATCACCTTTAGCTTAGCTTGACATGCCACAAAGCTTAAACAGTTGAGCCCCTATCCCTTATACTTGTAGGCGTCAAAACAAACAAGCGGTTCTACTCGAGCTTTGCATTTACTTAATAGTCTTGGAGAAACAATGCCTACAGATTTTAAAATGAACACATCTATAAGTCTTGCTCATGAAATTGCTACTAAGTGGCTTAGTTCTTTTGGGGTTGCTCTTGAAAAGGGAGATGCTACAAAGGCAGCAAGTCATTTCCTTGAGGATGGCTGGTGGCGAGATTTGCTTAGTTTTACTTGGGATCACCGGAGTTTTCAGGGTAGAGTGGGCATTGAAGAAACTTTAAAAGAAACGCTTACTCAAACAAAACCAAGCAAATTCCAACTCGAGTTAAACAAAGCGCCCTCTATGACTGAAACTGAAACAGAAGGTCAAACCCTTGAAGCTTTTTACAGCTTTGAGACAGCGATAGGGTTTGGACGTGGATTTCTAAGACTAAAACAAGATGATACTGGTTCATGGAAAGCTTGGACGCTGCTAACAACCCTAGAAGCACTAAAGGGCCATGAAGAGAAACGTGGGCTTAATCGTCCTAAGGGAATAGATGGGACAGCGCGACACAAAAGAAAAAACTGGCTTGAGCAGCGACAAGAAGCGCAAAGCTTTAAAGACCGTGACCCGCAGGTGCTTGTGATTGGCTCAGGGCAGGCTGGCTTAAGCATTGCAGCTAGGTTAAGTCACTTAGGGGTCGATACGCTTTTAATAGAAAAGAATGCACGGGTTGGCGATAATTGGCGTAAACGCTATGACTCTCTTGTGCTTCATGACCCCATCTGGAAGAACCATTTGCCTTACATGAACTATCCTGACAGTTGGCCTGTGTTTATTCCAAAAGACAAATTAGCAGATTGGTTTGAATTCTACGCCTCAGCAATGGAGTTAAACGTTTGGACTTCAATTGACATACTCTCCACCTAAGCATTTGCTATAGGGTGGAGATTCTTGTTCTCA
>CAZWJZ010000186.1:0-9361 GCA_964634665.1 uncultured bacterium
CTGCTCGGCCGCTAGGGCTATCATGGCGCCATTGTCAGTGGCTAAAGAAAAGGGTGGGAAAAAGGCTTTTAGGTTTTTGTCTTTGAAGCCTTGGCGTAGTCGTTCATTAGCAGCAACGCCACCTGCAACAACAATTTTGTCGTAAGTGGTTTGCTCTGCCGCTCGAGCTGTTACCTTGATTAGGCTGTTAATAGCGGTTTTTTCAAAGCTGGCAGCAAGATCTGCTTTGTTAGCATCTGGATTTTTTTGAATTAATAATGATACCGCTGTTTTGAGTCCACTAAAGGAAAACTCGAGTCCTTGTTGTAATCTTAGCGGTTCTGGTAAGGCAAAGGCACTGTCGTTGCCTTGTTTAGCTAAAGCTGCTAGTTCTGGGCCGCCTGGAAAGCCTAGACCGAGTAATCTGGCTACTTTGTCAAACGCCTCCCCTGCTGCGTCATCTCGACTTTTTCCTAGTTCATGGTAGTCACCCCATGCGCGTACATCAAAGAGGCTGGTATGTCCGCCTGAGGCAATTAAGCATAAAAAAGGGGGTTCTATATCTCCTGAAGCAAGACTAGAGGCAATATGGCCTTCTAAATGATGAATAGCTATAAATGGTTTTTCAAGGGACCATGCTAGGGCTTTAGCGTATGTTAAACCAACCAATAAGGCACCTACCAAGCCAGGTCCGTAAGTCGCAGCTACTGCGTCTATATCTTTAAGCTCGAGCTTTGCTTCTTTTAAGGCTTGGAGCAGGCATTCATCTATTACGTTTAGGTGTTGCCTGCTGGCTTTTTCAGGTACAACCCCGCCCCATTCTTTATGGATCTCTGTTTGTGAGGCGACTACATTGGCGAGTACATGCCCATTTTGACTAATGCCTATGCCAGTATCATCACAAGAACTATCTATGCCTAAAACAATCATGTCTTAGTGTATCAATTTAGCTTTGATAGCGTTCTTTAAAAATGCATTTACTCTGCTTAGAACTTTCCTTGCTAAGTAATTAAAAAGTAACTAAAATCACATTATTTTCATGGAAGTAAAAATGTCATGCTTTCTTTTAAGTAAAAGCGCTAAAATAACTTCTATGTTCGGCTTTCTTAAATGGTTTCGAAGGGCACCAAGGCAGCGTCATGCCCCCAAAACCACTCCTGCACTCACGACTCCAAAAAACGTCTTTGCAACAGGGAACTTTGAACATATATCTCTCTATGATCTACTTGTAACGTTTAGCATAAATGGTAAATCCGCAAAAATTAGCATTAGCGTAAAAGGACGCAGAGCTATGCTCTATGTTTCTGGTGGCGAGTTGCAACTCGCCATGTACCATGCATGGATGGGTAAAGAAGCTGTCATACACATCTTTCAAGATATTGAAGAAGACCCAAGCAGCCAATTTCTCATAAAGCCAATTCTTGGTACTGCAAACAGTAACCCTGCAAACATAGCTTTAAAACCCTTGCTAAAAGAGATTGCCACAATGCTAGACAACTACCGCGAACAAAAAAACTACGTTGTTATATAGCTAGACGGCATCTTGCCACAAACAAATATGCTACCTTAAGCACGCATATGAGACAAAATCGACACACTAAAGAACTCAGAAAAATAAAGCTCGAGCTTGGCTTTAATGACCTTGCTGATGGTTCTGCTCTGCTTATTTGGGGCAAAACCAAAGTCCTTGCTACCCTAAAAGTGGATAATAAGTTACCCCCTCACTTGCGAGGTAAAAAGACCCGTGAGGGCTGGCTAAGTGCCGAGTACGCCATGCTACCAGGCGCAACGCATGAACGCTCCCCCAGAGAACGCCTCTACGCAGGTGGACGTACTCAAGAGATTCAAAGGCTTATTGGGCGTGCATTACGAACCGTGGTCGATTTGTCTTTCTTTCCCAATCAAACCTTAATGATTGATATTGATGTTTTGCAGGCAGATGGTGGAACGCGCTGCGCTAGCATTTTGGCAGCTTACGCTGCTTTACATGAATACGCCAACAAACTAATTTTTGCTGGAAAAATTGATGAGTGGCCCTTAAGTCATGAATTAGCAGCTGTGAGTGTTGGCGTGGTTAATGGTGAACAATGTGTTGACCTTGAATTTAGTGAAGATAGCGTAGCTAGTTTAGATCTAAATATTGTGGCTACTTCAACAGGACAACTCATAGAAGTTCAAGGTGGTAGCGAAGGTAAACCTGTGAACCCTGAACTCTATATTCAACTGGTTGCCTTAGGTATAGAAGCAGTCAAACAAATTCTCGAGCAAGTGAAACCTCAGTTGGCTTAAGTCATGCTTAAGAAACTTGTTATTGCCACGAGTAACCCAGGTAAAGTTAAAGAGTTTGAGGCTGCTTTGGCTGGCTTTGGCTTAACCCTGTTATCAGCCAGTGAAGCTGGTATTCAAAACTTTCCTGAAGAAACCGGTTCTACCTATAAAGAAAATGCCTTAATTAAAGCAAAGCATGCGCTAAGCATCTCAGGTATGGCTTCTTTAGCTGATGATTCAGGGCTTGAAGTTGAGGCTTTAGAAGGCGCGCCAGGCCTATACTCAGCGAGATTCGGTAATTTGACTTCAGATAAAGCACGCACAGACTATCTTTTAGAGCAACTTAAAAGTATTCCTGAAGAAAAAAGACAAGCGAAGTTTGTCTGTTGCCTTGTTCTGGCTTTAGCTGATGGTAGTAGCAAAAGCTTTTTTGGTGAATCACATGGTCATATATTGTTTGAAAGTATAGGTCAAGATGGCTTTGGCTATGACCCTGTTTTTTATAGTGATGCCCTTGCCAAAACCTTTGCAGAAGCAACAAAAACCGAAAAGCAGCAGGTCAGTCATCGGGGTCAGGCTTTAAAGCAGCTCGCAGCTTATGTGGCAAAGGCAAGCTAAGCGACTCATAACACTTTCATTTAAAGCTTTAGACTATGGTTTGAAGGAAGGTCACTCATGAAATTCTCAAATCTCATCTTAATCCTACTTGTAAGTATAGCTAGCTTTTCATTTGCACAAACAAACCTATCACCCGCCAGCCAAGAAGCACTGGCGCTTTCAGAAGCCTATATGCAACAAGCCCTTGAGACTTACGAAAAACAATACCCAGACTTAGCCCTATGGAAGCAAGCCACTGCGCAAGCTAAAGAAGCCATAAGACTCGAGCCTAATGCTTTAGAGCCACTAAGACAGCTCGCTATCATTTATAGCCGTTCTAATTGGTATGGGCCAGCCTTTGAAACGTGGCAAACTTTCTTAGCCGCAGGTGGTCAGCTAGATAGTGACGCCGTGCCTCTTTTTGCATCTGTAAGTTCAGAATTAGGCTACACCGCGTATCAGCAAAAAAGACCTGAAGATGCTTTAGACTATTACCTCACACTCATCGATATTGTGCCTTATGACAAAGAGGGTTTTGTCTGGGCAGGTCGCATTTTGTTGGAACTAGGTAAACCAGCTCAAGCCATTGCTTACTGGCAAACCGTAACCGAGCGTGACGCAACAGATGAGCGCGCTAAGTACTTCTTAAAGATAGCTAAGGCACAAGCTGAATGGGGCATAAGGGCAGCAACTGCATTTGAAGAAGGCATTACCTTTTATAATCAAGCGGACTTACAAGCTGCCCGTGAGCGCTTTGCAAGGGCAGTAGCCGAAAACGAAGACTACGCAGAAGCATGGGCATGGTTAGGTCGTGTAGAGTTTGAACAAAACAATTATAGTTTAGCTAGCCAGTACTACGCTCAAGCTAATAGCTTAGAACCAAACAATGAAACTTACGCTTACTTTTTGCAAGAATCACGCAGACTAAACACAAACTAAACTTTAAACAAATTAAAAAAGGCAAGCTTTACTCGAGCTTGCCTTTTTTATTTGCTAGGTCACGCATGGCTTTTACAAAAGCCGTGACATTACCGCGACCCTCAATTTCACGTGATTCACCATTATCAAGCACAATCTTTAGTCGCTTAATAGTTGTTTTATCATCTCTTTGCTCCATATATTCGTAGAAGCAAACTTTTTCAAGCACAAGGGTTAACTTATCAAGCTCGAGTAGAGTCATAAGCTTAGCTTATCAGGTTCGTAATAAAGAAAAATGACAACTTTGCTTTTTAGGCAGCTAGGCAATATCCCAACTCAAACTCGAGCCTTCTATGCCTTTGGTTACGCTCAGGCGTGCAGGTAAACGTTCAGTTAGGGCAGTCACGTGAGTTATGATTCCAACCATACGGCCTTCTTTGGTTAGGTTTTCAAGTACTTGTGCAACTGAATCTAGCGTTATTGCGTCTAGGGTTCCGAATCCTTCATCTAAGAAGAGTGCCCCTAGTGCATGGTTGCCGGCTATAGTGTCTGACAAGGCTAGCGCTAACGCTAAACTGGTTATGAAGGTTTCACCACCCGAGAGCGTCTTAACATTCCTTATATCATCGGTGTTCCAAGCATCTATAACTTGGTAATCCCCCTCTACCAACCTTAAATTGTAGCGACCATCTGTAACATCTCTTAGAATATGTGAAGCTCGCAGCGCTAGTTTTGCCTGCACTTGTGACAATAAAAATTCTTGAAATTCATTGCCACGCAAGTCAAGGCTTAATTGCCTGTAGGTATCAAAGGTTTTTTGCTGCTCAGCGCGTTCTTTTTGCAGCACTTTGGCACGCTCGAGTTGTTCATTCATGGTTTTGAGTTCATTTTCTAAGCGGCCCTGCATGGTTTGCTTTTCAGCACTTTGCTGTTTGTTTTCTTGTTCTTCTTGTTTAACTGTTTCGTACTGTGTTTTGCTAAAGCTTGTACCAGATAGTTTAGCTTGCAGCTCAACATGGCGTCTTTCAGCAGCTTCTTTCTGAGAAGCAAAATTGGTCTGCTCGAGTTCAAGTGTTTTTATGTTTTGTTCACTTAGCAGGGCTTCTTTGGCTTGTTCTTTAGTCGTAAAATTCGCATTTTTTAGGGATGCCTCAACTAAGCTAAGAATTTCTTTTAAATCCCCTTGACTGTCAATAACTTGTTTCTCTAAATGCTCAGCTTTTAATTCACTAGCTTGCAAAGCTTGATTTGCCTCTTGCACCGCCTTTTCAGCTTGCTTTAAGGCACGCTCGAGTGTTTCTTTTTGGCTTTGATAACGTTGCTCAGCTTGGTTTGGGTCTTGCCCGTCTGTTTTGTCTTTTATGCTCTGGGCTAAGGCTGCTAGTAAAGCTTGCTTTTGAACTTCTAGGCTTTTAATAGCCTCTTGGCAACTTGCAACTTTAAGGGCTTCTCTTTGCTGCTCAACAAGCTGGCTTAGTTCTTTTAGGATTAGTTCTTGCACAGTTAGTGCTTCTTGTTTGTCTTTATAGCGATCTTGTTCTAGGTTGAGTCTATTCTGGCTTGTTTTGTATTGCTCTATGGTTTTGTCGAGGTTTTCTTGGGCTTGGTCTTGACTATTTTTGAGCTCACTTAAAGATATTTCTTTGGATACTGGCAGTTGATTTATTATTTGCTCACAAACGGGACAAGCATCACCCTCATGCAAATGCTCACGCAAAACCAAAGCACGATTTGCAATTTCCGCCTCTTGATAAGCTTTTGTATACTCCTCAAGCTGAGCTCGAGCTTCTTTTCCTTGCTGTATCAAGTGCTTTGTTTCTTCTTCATATTTTTTTATGGAAGCTTGCAGTGTTTTTAGAGCTTCTTGGCTTTGTTTTACATCTTGACTTTGCTTATCTAGGTTTGCCTCATTTTGTTTTAGGAGGGGTAGTTGCGCAAGGTTTGTTTGTAACTCATGCCAAGCTTCATCACTATAGTCAAGCGTTTGCTTACCACTGGCTAAGCCTAAATGTCCACCTTTAGCTTTTAACTGAGACATTAAAGGCGCTACGGCAGCCAGTTCCAGTAACTTTCTATTTAAAAGAGGAAGCTGCTTTTCTACCTCTTCTATTTGTTTTACTAGCTGTTCTTGAGAACTTTGTTTTTGCTGCTTTTGTTTTTCTGAACTTAGCTTAAGCTCATTCAGTTGGTCTTGACTACTCTTTAGCCTTAGCTCTAAACGCTCTGCTTGATCCAGTTGCGGAGCAATAAGTTGGGCTTTACGTGCAAGTTCTAACTTAACTTTATTGAGCTTTATTTGCTCAGCTTGCTGACCTAAACGCTCGAGTGTTTCCTCTAATTTTTGTTGTTCTTCTAAAAGTTCTTTTGTTGCCTCTAAGCTTTTGAGCTCTTGACTTAAGTCAGTTTGTCTTTTCAGTAGTTTTTTAAGCTCTGTTTGACATACCTTAAGCTGCTCCTCTAAGTCAGTTCGTTTTTCTGGCGTTGCGCCAAAAAAATCCTGCTCGAGTCTTTCACTTATATTTTTTTGTTTTATGTCGGCTTCTCTAGCTAAACGCCCTGCTTCTTTTTGCATGGCTTCTACTTTGTCTAAGCCCAGTAAGTTTATGAGTAAGTTTCGGCGCTTACTACTGTCTCCTTTTAAGAACTCATCAAACGCGCCTTGGGGTAAAAGTACAGAGCGGGTAAAACCATCGTAATCTAAGCCTACAATGGCTGCTAGTTTTGCGTCTGCCTCTTTAAGTTTCTCACTTTCAGGAAGTTGTTTGTAGCTAGCATCTGGCTGCAAAACTTCTATACGTGTGTTCCTGTCAACCTTGCCACTTGGTTTTTTGTCAGCTGTTCGTGTAACCCTGTAGCTGCCTTGCGCTGTTGAGAAGGCCAGTGTTACATACATTTGGTTTATACCAGGGCTTAAGAGTACATCTAAACCTTTGCTACCCAAACGAGCCGTTTGCCCATAAAGCGCATAGGTAAGCGCATCTAGTAAAGTACTTTTACCAGAACCTGTCGGGCCAGAAATGGCAAACAACTCTAAATTAGAGAAATCAACCACCGTTAAGGCTTTAAAGCACGTAAACCCAGAAAGCTCGAGTCTTTGGGGAGTCATAAACTCAGCTCTTCTTCTTGATTGGCATAGAGGGTCTCAAAGGCTTCTTTTAGATTTTCGGGTAATTCTTTGGCTTTTTGGTCAAGGTAGTAGTGGGCATAGGCATCAATTAAGCTCATTTTTTCTAAATCCACCCCTACCTCTTTTACGATTTCTTGTTCACTTAACTCAACCTCTACTGATAAAACATGAGGGTAATCCTTTTTAATGCGGTCTTTAAGACCTGGCTTGGGCTGCTCGAGTTTGAGTTTGAGTTTTACCCAGCCGTTAAAGCTTGCCACTTCATCTAATTTACGGTCAAGCGAATCAAGATTTAAAGAGAAGCGTTTAAGCTGTTTGCCTTGCGTTAGTTTTCTAGCTTCAATAAGCTCTGTGGGTTTACCGGCTTGCGCTTCTATAATGTAAACAAATTTCTCGTCACCTTGTTCACCAAAGTCAAGCTGCAAAATACTCCCTGAGTAACGCCCTGCATTTTCGGCAAACCCTTCTACAGCTTGCGATTTATGAATATGCCCTAAAGCCACGTAATTCACGGTTTCAGGTAGCACGTCAGCACCAAGCGCATAGGTATCTGTCGAGTGAAAAACATACTCTGACTGTGACAAAGTTGCACCATTCATAGTGGTGTGCATGAGCATCAGATTCACCGTGTCACTAGAAAAGGTCTTTGTTAAATTCTGAATAAGAGCATACATACCTTGCTGGTACTTCTCTAACCACTGCCCAGGGTCAGACTCGAGTAATTCTGCTACTTTAACTATTCGGCGTTCACTTACAAAGGGTAGTGCGGCAATGCGGGCAGTCTCCCCTGCTATTGGCATATCAAAAACACCGCCTTGGTTTGATACTCGAGGGTGTCCTATCACGCTTACTTTAGCGAGCCCTAGTAGTCTTGCTACTGCGTCTAAGCGTGAAGGTGAGTCATGGTTGCCAGCTATGACTATGCTGGGTATGCCTGCTTCGGCAATGTCTTTAAAAAAAGCATAAACGGCTGCTTCTGCGTCTGCACTGGGGTTCTTTGAGTCATAAACATCACCTGCTACCAGAACCAAATCAACTGCTTGCTCTTTGGCTATTTCAGCTATTTCTTGTAGAACGTCCCTAATTTCAATAGTTCGTTCTATTCCGTGTAAGCTTCGGCCTGCATGCCAGTCTGCCGTGTGTAGTATTTTCACATGTTCACTTTACCGTTTTTGTTTATAAATAGGCGTTGTATGGCGGCTTATCTATAAAGCTTTGGTTCGGAAACTTAAGCGTATTGCCTTAGGCTAAAAAATCGCAAAGAGACATTCTTTTCGAGCCAAAAAAACGTAATGTAGGTTTAGGATAGCTTTTAGTCTTTCCAAGTTTTCGCTAAGACACGAAGCCAGTTTTTATAGGCAATCTTTTCAATTAGGTCTTGACTGTAACCGTGCTTTTGCATAGCCTTAATTAAATTTGGTAAACCTGCTACATCTTTTATATCCTTAGGTATCTTCGCGCCATCAAAATCTGAGCCAAGTCCAACGCGATCTTCACCAAGCAAGTTAAGCATATAGTCAAGCTGTGCCAGCATGGTTTCTAAAGGCGTATCGTCATTGGATTGGCCATCTTCACGCAAGAAACCAACAGCAAAATTTAACCCAACCATCCCGTCAGAATCAGCAACAGCTTTAAACTGTTCATCAGTTAAATTCCTAGCTGAATGTGATAAAGCGTAAACATTTGAGTGGGTTGCAACTAAGGGTACATCACTCAACTTAGCTACATCCCAAAAGCCTTTGGCTGTCATGTGGCTAAGATCAAGCATTATACCAAGCTCGTTGCAACGCTTCACCAGTTCTTTACCAGCTAGTGTCAAGCCATCACCCGAATCAGGATGCTTAGGGAAACTAAAAGGAACACCCGAACCAAATTGAGTTTGACGACTCCAAACGGGTCCCAGTGAACGCAAACCAGCTTGATAAAGCAATTCTAGAGTATCTAGTTTCGTATCAATCGCTTCTGCACCTTCAATATGAAAAATGGCAGCCATAATACCGGTGTCAATGCATTCTTTTAACTCTGTTGAGGTTCTTACGACTTTGAACTTTCCTTCAGATTCACGTTCTGTTTTAAACAAAATACTCGCCATAGCAATAACATCTTCTAAGGCGGGCTGGCGGTCACGTGGAGGTGACAAAGGAAATTCGTAACCTTCTTTGGTATCAATACGGTGAGCTTCCATATCAAAACCATCATTGGGTGAGTAAACTGCAAAAAACCCACCAGCAAAGTTAGCTTTTTTTGCTCTCGGGTAATCAATATGGCCTTCTTTGGTTTCTTCAAAGAAACTATTTTTTTTGCCACGTGGTTTTTTGTAGTAATGCAGAAGAGTATCGTTATGTCCATCAAAAATTGGAGTAGTCATAAATTAGTTTACATTAGCCAGCTTACAAAGATGAAGTTTCTCATTGCTTAAACGTAACTACTGACCCTATAGCAGTAACGGTTCAATGCGAGGTAAAACGAGCT
>CAZWJZ010000187.1:0-9292 GCA_964634665.1 uncultured bacterium
ACTAACCTAACAAGCATTTTCTTGCTCACTCGAGCGTTACTCGAGCCTCTTAAAAAAGCAAAGGGTAGCATTGTTAATATTGCGTCTACTAGGGCACTTATGTCTGAAGCTAATACTGAGGCGTATGCTGCTTCAAAGAGGGGCATTGTGGCTTTAACGCATGCACTTGCTGTGAGTTTAGGGCCAGATATTCGTGTGAACTGCATTAGTCCAGGTTGGATAGAAACTGCAGAAGGGCAAAAAGAAAGTAAGCGTAGCCAAGCCAAGCATAGCCATGAAGATAAAGCTCAGCATCCTGTAGGTCGGGTAGGAAAACCTGAAGATATTGCCTCTATGATTTACTACTTATTAACTGAAGAGAGTGGTTTTATAACTGGGCAAAACCTAATCATTGATGGTGGTATGATAAAAAAAATGATTTATGTTGACTGAGCTTCAATTAGTTTATACTGCTTGCCAACTATGAATGTACTCTGCCACCCTTACATAAGACATTTACGTACCCCCTTTAATTTACTTTTAAGCCCCATTTATTTGTGGGGCGTTTTGCTGGCAGGGGGTAACCTTAGAAATTTAGATTTCTGGCTCGGTTATTTAGCGCTGCATATTTTTCTTTACGGTGGCACAACAGCGTTTAACTCTTACTATGACAATGATGAAGGCCCCGTTGGGGGCATGCTCGAGCCGCCAAAGGTAGATGAAGGCTTACTATGGTTCTCGCTTGTGTTTCAGGCCTTAGCTCTGCCTTTAGCTTGGTGGGTGAATCCTTCTTTTTTTCTAGCATGGATTCTTTTGTTTCTTATTGCTACAGCGTATTCACATCCTTTTATACGGTTTAAGGCAAATCCTTACGGGGCGTTGCTAGCGGTGGGCTTAGGTCAGGGTGCAGTTGGCTTTATGACGGGTTGGTTAACAACAAGGAATATAGGGTCTTTGCTAAGCCAAGAAGCCCTTATAGGCATGATTACAACCGCATTTATAGTTACAGGGCTTTATGTAGTGACACAAATTTACCAGACTGTAGAAGATGCCAAGCGAGGTGACAGAACTATTTCTGTTATTTTAGGGCCAAAAAAAGCCTTGTGGTTAGCTAGCGTTTTACTAGCTTTTGGCGGTAGCATTATGCTTTTAAAGATAGCAACAAGCTTTCCTATTATCTGGACCGTGCTTCTTGCGCTTGTCTTTGCAGGTACGGGGTTTAGCTTATTGCAATGGGCAAATCAGTTTGATGAAACGAAGTTAAAAGCAAACTTTGTACGTGCTATGCGCACCACGGTTATTAGCTCAACTGCATTAAGCTTATTTTTGCTTTATCAATTAGCTTAATTAAACTGTAAATACACGTTGCTGTCTCACAAAATGCGATAAGCTTGCTAGCTATGAGCGAGCCTAAACAAAGCAAAGCCGCAAAAACCATTACCAGTGTACTTTTAGCTGTTCAGGGCTTAAGCTCTGCAGCCGTCATTACTTCAGCTACGATTGCCGCTATTGTTGGTCAAGACATAAGTGGCAACATTAATCTAGCAGGCATACCTGCCAGTGTCACGCAATTAGGTACTGCTTTTTCAGCATTGCTCTGGAGTCTTTTGTCAGATCGCCTTGGTCGGCGTAACGGTCTTGCTTTAGGTATAACCTTAGGCGGCACAGGTGCAGCCCTTGCAGCTTATGCAGTTATGCAAAGCTCTTTCTGGTTACTTTTAGTTGGTTTAGCCATTATGGCGTCAGCTATAGCATCTGCTAACTTGGGTCGTTTTGTTGCTGCTGAAGTTAACCCACCCCATATGCGTGGTAGGGCGGTTGCATTTGTGGTCTTAGGTGGCACCATGGGTTCTGTTTTAGGGCCCCTAATCATTGAAGAATCAAGTAGTGCTGCAAGACGTTTTGGCTTAGAGGCTTTATCTGGGCCTTATTTGGTTGCGGCTATACTGTTTTTGATGGCTGCCCTTGTTATGTTTCTATTTTTGCGACCCGAACCCAAACAAATTGCTTTAGATTTGGCTGAGCAGTATCCATCTGAAAAAATGAATAAAGAGACCGCTAGACCTCTTAGTGTTTTACTTCGGCAGCGTGGCGTTATTACCGCTATGACCGCCATGATTTTAGGCTACGCTGTTATGGTTATGCTTATGGGCATGACATCTTTACATATGCGCAATCATGCACATAGCCTTCAAACTATCTCATTAGTATTTTCAGTGCATACCTTAGGTATGTTTGCGTTTTCAGTTGTAACAGGCTACTTAATTGATAAATGGGGGCGTCGACCTGTTATTATTTCAGGTGCTCTCATGTTACTTGGCTCTTGTTTTATCGCACCCTTATCGACCTCTTTTTGGCCTATAGCGCTCGCCTTATTCTTACTAGGATTAGGCTGGAACTTTTGCTACGTGGGAGGTTCGACTTTGCTGTCAGATCAGCTTTCACCTGCTGAAAAAGCTGCTACCCAAGGCACAAATGATCTTTTCATTGGCTTGACCTCAGCTACGGTAAGCGCACTGAGTGGTGTTTTACTAGGCCAAATTGGCTATGAAGGCTTAAGTATGGTTGGTGCAGTTTTATCAGGTTTACTACTGCTTATTGTATTAACTGCTGGAAAACCTCGCAGCCCTAGGCTTGTACCTACAGGTGATTAAGTATGAGTATTTCAGAACGCTTAAGACAAGTTGAACTAGGAGCTTACTGGCAGCTTTTAGGCATGCAAATAGATAGCGCAGGCGAAGGCGTAGCGACCCTTAGTTTAGACTTAAAAGCTGAGCACCTTCAGGCTTATGGTGTGGTACATGGTGGTGCACTGGCAAGTTTGGTTGATAGCGCTATAGGCATAGCGGTACAGTCAACGCTCGGTAATCATGAAGGCTCAACCACTACTAATTTACAAATCATGTATGCACGACCTGCAACGGCTGGTAAATTAATAGCCAAAGCAAAACTAATAAGACGCGGTAAAACCATTATTTTTGGAGACTGTGAAGTGCACAACGAAGAAGGGGAACTCATAGTGCACGGCAGCGCAACTTACATGACCTTAGATTTGAAGCGCTGGTCAAAAGACAAAGAAGTTACGGTAAAGCCAGAGTAGTAAGCAATGAGTGTAAAGTGGAAACTATTTACTGATTTGCTCTAGCTTCAGCTAGACTCTGAGATATGCTGGCATTGCTAGGGTCAAGGTCTAAAGCACGCTGGTAAGCTTGCGCTGCTAACTCAAAACTCTCCTGCTCAAAGCGAGTTCGACCCAGCCACAACCAAGCATCAATAAACTCAGGGGCAAACTCAACTGCATCAATAAACAGCAACCTAGCCTCAAACGGCAGCCCAGCATCATAAAGACGCAAACCCTCCCGATACGCACTAGCAGCACGCTCACCATAAACAGACTCGAGTGTGCCGACGGGTGTTAGGGGTGCTGGCGCTTCGGGTACTGCTGAGACAGACACGGTTTCAGCAGTTTCTTCGACTACCGCAACAGGCTCTGTTTGCAGTGTTTTTAAATTGCTTAAGGCCGTTAATAAGTCCTTATTGCTAGGCTCTAAACTCAAGGCAATGCGTAAGTAATGCTCAACTTTAGCTAAGTTATTTTGAGCGTAAGCAATGTTGGCTAAACCTGTAAAAATACGGATGTCTTTAGAATCAATTTCGAGCAAGGCAGTGTAGTACTTTGTGGCAGAATCAAAGAGCTTGGCACTTAAGCTGGCTTCTGCTAACTGATGCCCTATGACTTTGCTTTTACTAAAAGCAAACCTATCGTCTGTTTCTAACCAAGCCATTTGCCAGCTACGCCAAGCTAGGTTTTGTAAGCCCAGCGTTTCATAAGCCTCAGCAATCATGATGTTGGCTTGCGGGTGACTTAGGTCTTCTGCTAAAACAGCTTGTGACGCAGTAATGACATCTTGCCATAAAGCTTGATTAGGTGAACCATTACGCTGACTAGCCCTTGCTTCGCTTAGTGCATCTTGAGCTATTTGATATAAATCTTGTGATTGACTAAAACCAAAGGAATAAAAAAGTAAAAAACAGCTTAAGCCTAATTTTAAATATAGACCTAAGCTGAAAGTAAGTGTAGTTCGGGTCATAAGACGTTTAGCCTAACCCTAGCAAGGCAAGCTTGACAAGATTCATGCTAACAGACTTAATTAGATTAAGCCTTTTTCTTGTAAGTAAGCCTTAAGCTTGTCGGTTTCTAGTTGCCAGATAGTTTCGGCATTAAAAGGTTTAAAGCCCATGGCTTCGTTAATGGCGAGCATGGCTGCGTTTGAATCTGCATTGCCTGTACGAATAAATTTTATGTCTGGTTTTTCTTTTAAAACTTTGAGAACCATGCTGGCTTTAAGCCATCTACCTATAGCGTGCCCACGATATTTGGGTAAAACCCCTGTCGCAGCTTGATTTAAAAGCTCTTGATTTGCAGGATTTGTGAACAGTTCAGTATAGCCAGCCAGTTCATTTGTTTCTTTGTGACGCGCAAAGTACATCCATCTTTCCATTCCTCGCTCAGCCGACAAGGCTTCGAAGTCTCGCATTTGCTTAGCAGTTGCATGAAAATCTTCAATATCCAAATCATCTTTTGGAGCTGTGTTCATAACATGAATAAGATCTAGAACTTCATCTATTTTAGACTCAGGTATAGGGCCATCTAGAAACTCTAAGCTAAATGCCTCTGCTTTGGTTTTTGCCTGCTTAACCCAGCTTTGCATAAGCTTAAGATCTAAGTCTGCCAAAACAAGCTGATTTGTGTGTTCTGACAAGCCAACGCTTGCACCTAACCGCTTTGCAAATGCTTCACCTGAAGGTACCCTAGCTGAAGTTACTTCAAGTATTAACGTACGATTATGCTTTTTAGCAACCTCTAAAGCGATAACAAGTAATTCAGAGGCAATACCTTGCCGTCTGTGAGTAGCTAGAACACTTAAATCAATGTTCATAAGATGGCGATTTGTTTCAAAAAAGCCAACTTCAGTAACTAAAGAAGCAACAATCTCCTGACCCTGCCAGACGTACCACAAACTTAACTCCATATCACTCAGAAGGTTTAAACTCTGTAAATTCTTAATGGTAGACTCGAGTGGTCGACTTGGGTCTTCTGGAATCTGTTCTTTTTGTATCTGCTTACCAAATTCATTAATGGCTATTAAGTCTTCTTGACTAGCTGTTTTTACATTAAATTTTTTTGTTACTAAGGTCATAAATCTCCTAACTACGTTCGTTACCGCGTTTAAAATTCCCTGTGAGTCTTGCTAGGTAATGCTGTAAGTCTTCTTCATTTAAGGTAGCTACTTTTGTATTAAAGCTTTCAGCTTGTTTGCCTGAGAGTATCTTGACTTGTTTGCCTTCCCAGAATAAAAAGACTTTGCCATTTTTTGCGCTTTGGTAACTAAAAGGGTTGGTTTTTAAGTAGCCTTTTTTGTCTTTTTTCATAGTGGTTTTATCAAATGAATGGAGGCAGGTTCTTTTTTGAAGCCTAATTTTTCGTTTATGGCAATCATTTCAACATTGTTAGTTTCATTATCTGTATAAATGTTGCCAGCGTTTGTGTTTTTGGCAAGTCTAAGGGCTTTGAGTTTTAAAGCAGTAGCCACGCCTTTACGGCGGTGCTCGCGTTTAACTGCGGTTAAGCCCGTGTAAAGATCGCTACTTGACTCACCCTTCCAGACTTGGCTCAGACCAATCATTTCACTCTTATGAAAGGCAAAAAAAGTGCCTTCAGGGTAAAAGTCAGGGGCATCCAGAAAATTTTTCTTAAAGAAAGCCCAACTTAAAGGTGTAGCAGGTTCACTACGCGGAACATCCTGCCGAACAAGGTTAAAGCACTCAAAAAACTGCTTGCCAATGGCCTCTTTATCTTCAAATTCAGCTAAAGACTTAATGACAACACCCTGTGAAACTGCTCTAAGCTCGAGTGTTTCAAAGTTCTCTGGCTTGTGATCTTTTGCTGCGAGTACAGCTTCCCAGTCGCGTTTTGTTTCTTTAAAGCCTCGGTTTTGGGCAAACCGCAGGGCGTCTGTGTTGTTTTCTTTTACGCTTACTCTTAAAGATAGCGGGTCTAAGGCGCTGAGTTCTTTAACTAAGGCGTCATAAAGCTGACTGCCAATGCCTTGCTTTTGTTGCTCGGGGTCTACCCAGAGTTGCATGAAGAATTTGTTGGGATGGTACATGCCTGCATGTTGGTAGTAACTAGCGGAGCCAAGCAGGCTTTTGTCTTCGGCTACTAAGCGTAAGAATTTACAGGGTTCTTCTATGCTGTCATCTAAGTATTTGAGTTCTTTGGCACTGAACCTATCATTTAGGAAAACTTTATTCCAGATGCTGCTTAGGTCTTCATAATCGTTATCTTTTACGAGTCTTATATTCATGATTACTAAAGGTCAATAAATACTGCTACTGACTTTCAATCTCCTTCTTTAGTCTTATCCACGCAGGGTCTTTCTTGAAACCCAGTGCTTCATTTATGCTTAACATGGGTCTGTTAATAGAGTGATTTTGCGTAACAATTGTCTTTACACTCTTGCTTTTAGCGTAAGCAATAGCTTTTAGTTTTAAGCTAAGCGCAATGCCTTTTCGTTGATACTCAGTCTTTACAGCCGTTAAACCTGTAAGCAACTTAAAAGGGTCATCGGTTGTGTAAAGCTCGCTGTAGCCCACCAGTTCAGAGCCAGAAAACGCTAAGAAATTACTTTCAGGATTCCGCTGCGGTGAGTTCCAATAACGCTCTAACCAAAGTTCAAACGGCCATATATTCAGAGGCTCAGCCACAGGCACAAGCTTAAGCAAATTCATAGGAATAGTCGCATAAATCATTTCTTGTGTAGCTAAAGTATTAGGTAAATCAGCCATGGTTTTAAAGCTAATGCCAGCAGCTAAAGCTTTTTGCTCAGCATGCTCAAAAGAACTCACATCAAAACCTTCAAGAGCAAGCTTTGACTCCCACATGCGTTCCAATTCAGTAAAACCCTCAGTCTCAAAAAAAGACCGCACTGCAGACCAATCTTCACGCACTCGAGTGACCAGTGACTGTGCGTCTTGTATTTGCCTTAACGCATGTTTATAAAGTTCTTTAAGAAGTTCAGGGGTTTGTTTGTCAGGTTGAACATATAAGTCAAGGCGTTTACGGTTCACACCATCATCTGCCTTCATGGCAAACACAGCCGCAATCATCGTTTCATCTTCATAGAGAACTTCATGCAAACACATGTCAGAAGCTCGAGTTTCAAAGAGATGCTTGTGTTCCGACTTGGTTTTGGGTGAATCTCTATGAATGAGGTTATAGAGGTCTACAAAGTCAGGGTAGTGTTTTGATGTGAAGGGTTCTAACATAAGTATCCTTTTAGAGTTCTTTTTTAAGGCCTATTGCGGCTACTTGTTTCTTAAAGCCAAGCTTTGTGTTTATTTTGAGCATGGGCTCATTAAGGTTATTGTTACCCGTACGAATTTCTTTAAAACCTTGTTCTTGTGCCCAGATTATGTTCTTAACTTTTAAGGCTGTTGCTACGCCTTTACCTCTAGCACTCCGCTTTAAAGCTGTAAATCCATTTCTTAAACCACCGTCAGTTTCTTTATTTACTGATAATTCATTAAGCCCAAGCCAATCATCACCTTGAACGGCTACTAAAAAAGCTTCAGGTGTAAAATTAGGGTTCTCAAACTGATGCTTGATCCAAGGTTCATACTCAGGCTTCGTTGCACTATCAGGTTGAGGTTCATCTTGCGTGCATTCCCAATCAAGCTCAAAAATACGCTTCTTATAATCAGCATGACTTTTCATAAGTTCAGTTAAAGGTACAAGTTTGACGCCTTGCGCATTTACATGAGCCTCTAAACCTTTATAAGGACTAGTATTAAAAGTCTGAACAGCCAAACGAGACTCCCAATAACGCGCCTCCTCAACAAAACCTAGCTGATTTGCAAATTCCAAGCCGCCCTTGCCATCATCATTCACAAATGCCTTAAGCACCTTAGGGTCTAAAGGCTCGAGTGCATTAAGGACATGCTGACACAGTTTTGTTGCAATGCCTTGCCGTCTAAATTCAGGTAGCACTTTCAGGCTAATCATAAATTTTTGAGGATGAAAACTACTTTGAAAATGACGGTAGCCTCCTTGAGCAATAGGTCTATTATCTTGCTCTACAAAAAAGCTTTGCCACTTTATTTTTTTCGGCGTATTTTTGAGATTGAATTTTATTTGCTCAATGCTTAAAGGATAATTAGTATGAACAGCATTCCAAATATCACTTATGTTTTTATAGTCACGTTCACCGTGCTCAAAAGGTCTAACAATCATGAGGGTACTCCAAAAATAACGATAGCTAAAAGGCTGCTGAAAAGCAGAATGTAAAGATAAATTGTAAAAAGTGGGTGTTTAAAAGCTTGAGTTAAACGCTAGCAAGATGAAAATAAGCTTTTACTCGGGAGGCCACACTGCTTCTTAGGCGTTTGAAGATTAATTGAAACATGTTTTCCTCCGTTTCTAAAGCCAAACTATTCAATAGCAAACTTAACGCTTTAATTAAAAAAGCAAGTTAAATAATGCTGAAAAGGAGTGTAGCATATCTTACTTTCAATGCCAAGCCTGCATTAAAAGGCTCCTTGAATACTACATTCAATGTCTTAAGTAGAGCGTTGTAAATCAGAATAAAGCTGTATTACAAAAGTCAAGATGCTCGTAGCAAACTAGCCTAAAGGCTAAATACCTAAGCTTGTAAAGAAAAAAATAAAAAAGCTGCAAGCTTAGGATAGCTTGCAGCTTAAACTTTAAGTTCGCTTAAACGGTTTCGCTTAACTGCTCTTTCAAATACGCTTCAAGATCAGGTTTTGGGGAACGCAATATATTATGTAGCCAAGCATCACGCTCAAACGCCAAAAGGCGAATATCCCAAACATCATTAGAAAGCTCATTACTTGTAACAGGCTCGAGCCATTCACTACTGCTTGAAGGTCGCATATATGTCTGATACCTAAGTTCACTATCATAAGCCCAATAGGCAACCGTTACAAAATCATAACTTTTACCCTGATGCACACTAATAAAGCCCACCCCATAATGCATAGGTGTATCCGCAGGCTGCGGGCAGAACTCGAGTGCTACTTTTTTTGCTGCTGCTATAAGGCGGTCATTTTGCTGCTTATCAGGATGCAATATGCTGTAAAGCTTTAATTGCCAGCCTTGTTCTTCGTAAAGACCGAGGCATTTGATTTGCCTAGCTTGGTAGAGTTCTTGTGGTTTCATTTGCTCATACTATACCTGAGAAGCTGTTTCTTTAGATATCGTGAAACCTACACATGCTCGAGTTTAGTATCAATT
>CAZWJZ010000188.1:0-9281 GCA_964634665.1 uncultured bacterium
TGAGTCGGTTAATCCTGCTGTTGAGCGTTTATTTGGTTATGAAGCTTCAGAAATGATTGCTTGTCATGCCAGTAAATTTGTTAGAGATATAAGTCATATTTCAACAGATAGCCTAGCAACCCAAATTCTAAGTATTGTTGGTATTCATAAAAATGGCCATAATCTGCCTATAGAACTGTCTTATAACAGTGTAGACATGCAAGGTGATTTTTTTCGAATTGTAGTCATTAGAGATATTACTGAAAGAACCCTTTACGAAAGAGCCCTCAGGGCAAGTGAAGCCAAAACCCAAAAACTTTCTTTAGTCGCAAGCCGTACCAATAATGCAGTCATTATGACTAACGAACAAGGCTATGTTGACTGGGTCAATGAAGGCTTTAGTCGCTTAACAGGCTACAGCCAAAGCGACGTAACAGGAAAAACCATTCTAGACTGCTTAGCACCGAGTAACGAAAGCAGCGCAGCCGAACTCGAGCGTTTAATTGATAAGAATGAAGCGTTTAGTGCTGAGTTAGAAAGCACGAGTCAGTCAGGGCAGCGGTTTTGGGTTTATCTTGAGTGGCAAACAATTTGTGATATTGATGCTGAGCCTATAGGGTTTATGGCGGTATTGACAGATATTAGTGAGCAAAAAGAAGCGCAGCGTTTACTTGAACGCGAGAGGGATTTTGCTTTAAAGATTATGAACGCTGTGACGGACGGCATTGCTGTAATTAATAAAGACTGGAAATTTGAATATGTTAATGCAGCTTATGAACATATGTGTGGCTACTCAGCCAAAGACTTAATGGGTAAAAATGTTTTGTTTTTGAGTAGTCAGCCTGATGATAAGTTGTGGAAGATAAGAAAAGAACAGCGTTTAAACAAACAGTCTGGAAGCTATCAGTCACAGTTGCGTCATGCAAGTGGCAAATTAGTAGATGTTACCATATCATCAGTACCACGTTTTCAAGGTGAAACCTTTCTAGGTACGATTTCAACAATCAAAGATATTAGTAATGAAAAACAAGAAGCGCAAGAATTACTAGATGCTAAAAATACTGCAGAGGCTGCCAATAGAGCTAAGAATGACTTCTTGTCTCGTATGAGCCATGAACTGCGTACGCCTCTCAACGCGATTTTGGGCTTTGCGCAACTTTTAGAACTAGATGACCTTAGTCAAGATCAAAGTGAAAATGTTGATCGTATTTTGGGGGCAGGGCGTCACTTGCTTGACTTAATTAACGAAGTGCTAGATATATCTCGTATCGAGACGGGTAGTATTTCTTTAACCATTGAAGCGGTTGATAGTGAAAGGGTCTTAACGGAAAGCCTAACCCTTATGCAGCCGCTTGCAAAAACACGAAAGATACGCATTTTTGTAGATACGCACGATAAGCAAAAACTTATGGGTGATAGTCAGCGCTTAAAGCAGGTCTTACTCAACTTGCTGTCTAACGCCATAAAATATAACCGTGAGTCGGGTCAGATTTTTGTTTGCATAGAGCAACTTGGTCAGCAGGTGCGTATTTCAGTTAGAGATACAGGCTACGGCATTCCCACAGAAAAACAAGATCGCCTGTTTATTCCTTTTGATCGCTTAGATAAAGAACAAAGCAGTATTGAAGGAAGCGGTATAGGGCTGGCTTTAAGTAAACGCTTGGTAGAGGTTATGAATGGTAGCTTAGGTGTAGAAACCAAGGTCAATGAAGGAACTACCTTTTGGATAGATCTACCTGCTGCACCAACGATTTTAGAGGAATCAGCTGAAGATTTAAGTAGCGACGTTTTACGTATTATTTATATAGAAGATGACTTACCTAATGTGGCTCTTGTTAAAAAAGTATTTAGTAAACTTACTAATACGCAAGTGCTCACCGCTATGCAAGGCCAAATAGGCTTAGAGCTTATTAGAGATGAACGACCTGATGTTGTTCTGCTTGATTTAAACCTGCCGGATATCTCTGGAGAAGAAGTACTTCAGCGTTTAAAAGCCTCTGAAGAAACAAAGCATTTGCCTGTCATTATTTTAAGTGCAGATGCCACCGAAGCTACCACGCAGCGCTTACTCTCAGGGGGCGCTTACGCTTACCTAGATAAACCCCTGAACGTCGTCATGCTTATGCAGCTTATAGAAGGCATTAAAAAAGCTAAAGAAGAACGCTACTTTAGTGCTGGCGCAGCTGAAACTATTGACCTTTTAAGACTTGCTCAGAAGCTCTTAAATGACAGACCTAAAAATCAGCAACTCAAACCCGAACAAATACAAGTTTTTCAAGATTTACAAGCCGCCTCACGCATGCTTATGCATCTCTGGAAAGCATCTAAACCCCTAGAGACCGCTTTTCAAGAATTGCTAAGTTGTCTAGCTCGAGCTTCTGAGTATCATCTTGATCCGAGTGGTCAGCATGGCTTGCGGGTGGGTCGTTTAAGTGCAGCGATTGCTAAGGCAATGGCTTGTGAGGTGTTGTTTATAGAGCAGCTCTTTAGGGCCGCTCAATTTCATGATATTGGTGGTATTGCGGTAGCAGGCACTATTTTACTTAAGCCTAACGCCTTGTCTGAAAGTGAACGCACCATTATGCAGTTGCACTGTGAAGTGGGTGCTAGTTTACTGGCTGAAGGTCAGTCAGCTTTGTTTGAGCTTGCTTCTGAAGTTGCTTTAAATCATCATGAGCGTTGGGATGGCAGTGGTTACCCTGAGGGTAGTGTTGCGCAAGAGATTCCTTTATCTGCCAGAATTGTAGCCGTAGCAGATGTTTATGACGCACTCATTCATGAACGACCTTATAAAGACTCTGTCTGGACGCATGAAGAAGCCATGCAGTACTTACAGGGTGAAAGTACCCATCAGTTTGATCCTGAAGTGATTGAGGCGTTTAAAGGCATTGCGCTAACCGTACAGCAAATACAAGACATTATGAATGGAACAGAAGTTGCATGAAGCATCTTAAAAAGCTCATTAACGAAAATCTCTTAACAGCAAAGATCTTAGTTGTTGATGATACCGAAGCAAACCTATTTTACTTAAATAGCCTCTTAAAACTAAGTGGATTCAGCTCAATAACATGTATATCTGATTCAAGAGAAGTACTAGCACATGTAGCTGAAAATGAGCCAGATATTATCTTACTTGACCTTATGATGCCTTACTTATCAGGTTTTGACATTATGGATTCGCTTTCCGAAAGCCTAGAAAAAACCAACTACTTACCCATTTTGGTACTTACCGCAGATACCACTCAAGAAAGCAAACAAAAAGCATTAGCTTCGGGTGCACATGACTTCTTACATAAACCCCTAAACTCAACCGAAGTGATACAGCGCACCCAAAACTTACTGCATACCCGCTACTTACATAAGCAGCAAGAACAACAAAAAGAACACCTTGAAAACGTGGTTAAAAGCAGAACCCAAGCACTCGCCGAAACCATAAGCAAACTAGAACAAGCCAACAAAGACATCTTAGAGAAACTCGCTCGAGTGGCTGAGTACCGTGATGATTTAACAGGGCAGCACACCCACCGAGTAGGTGACTTAGCTAAACAAACCGCTAAAATACTCGAGCTTGATGATTGCTTTTGTGAGCAGCTTGGTGAGGCTGCTAAATTGCATGATATTGGTAAAATTGGTATTCCTGATAGCATTTTGCAGAAGCCGGGTAGCTTGACAGTTGAAGAATTAATGCTCATGCGTGAGCATTGTCAGGTGGGCGCTGATTTACTTGAGGATAGTAGTTTTGAGATTTTGAATTTGGCGCAAAGGATTGCCTTGACGCATCATGAACATTGGGATGGTAGTGGTTATCCGCAAGGTTTAAGGGGAGAAGCGATTCCGATTGAAGGTCGTATTGTTGCAGTTGTAGATGTCTATGATGCACTTACGCATTCACGGCCTTACAAGCGCGCTTGGACTGAGCAAGAAGCTATTGATTTACTTAAGCAAGAAAGTGCTTATTACTTTGACCCTAAGATTGTAGCTGCTTTTTTACAGCTCCTTCGTACCCAAACTAGAGTTACTACTCAGAGAGAAGTTGCTGTTTAATGGAATCCCTTCATAACCCAGAGCCGAGTAGTTTAGAGCAGAACCTAGCAGGAAAAATATGGCGCTCAGTTGTACCCGAAACACTTAATGATGTACCACACTACCAGAGCTTTCTGTCTTCTAAACCAGCTAAGCATGTTGGTGGAGACTTTCATTTATCAACCGGAAGTTGGATCATTGTAGGTGATGTGAGTGGTAAAGGCATACCAGCAGCCCTCTTAACAGGCATGTTCATAGCTTCACTCAAGTTGGCCGTGCGCCACCAAGACCCCGGCAAAGCCTTACAAAATGCGCTTTATCAAGAACTCGATAAAGCCGAAATGTTTACCACTCTAGTTGCTGTGCAATTAGGTACAGATGGCTGGATTGACTATCTTAATTTAGGTCACCCACCCATACTGGTAAAACAAAAACGAACTGGCGACGTTTTAGAGTTTAAAGCCAGCTCACCGCCCATGGGCACCATGCTAATGCCGAGTTACCCTGTGCACAGTTTTAAACTCGAGCCGGGTGATTGTTTATGTCTTTATACTGACGGCATTGTTGAAGCAGAATCTAAAGAAGCCCTACATGCAGACCCTAACGCTGAAGTGCTTCAATATGGTGTTGAAAGGCTTGTAGAGCAATTAAAGCAAGAAGATAACGCTCAAGCCATGTTTGAAACCATCTTAAAAGAACACGAAAACTGGCTTATAAACGATGACTTTACGCTAGTCATGCTCGAGTATCAACCTGAGGCAGGCTGGCTTGAGGAACGCTTAGAAAGAAGATAGCGTTTAGCTTTGAAGGAGCTGTTTATAAATCTTATAGGGCAGAGTGTTTATAAGCGTCATGCTATGAGCAGCTAAGTTCCCCTCTAGGGTTACAAAAGCCGCTTTTTTAAATTCGAGCTTAAGCAAGTTTGTCCTACCTGTGAGTAAGTACGAATTTAATTCACTTAAGTAAGGTTCATGCCCAACTAAGGCAATGCTTAAGGCTGAAGTTTTTAGCTTAGCGTTAATATCTTTTATAAGCGTTTCGTAATTACTAGCAGCTAGGCTATCTAAAAACACGATGGTCTTAGCTAAGCTTTTTAAAGCATCAGATGTTTGCTCGGCTCTAAGTAAAGGACTTGAAAAAAGCATATCAAAGCTGACACCTGTTTGTTCAAAAAAATGGTTTAAAGTTTGGCTTTGCTTAAAGCCCTTAGCAATTAAAGGTCTTAAATTATCATCAGGATAGCGTTCACCCTGCTCATCCGCCTTAGCATGCCGAATCAAACAAAGCTTCATAAAGCAGCAGATAAACTAAGCAAGCTAAGCGCTCGCTCTAACTTATGACTCGAGTTTGCATTTATGCTTAGCACCTGCGAGATTAGCTCAGCAATTTCAAGAAGCGTTGCTTGACTGGTATTTTTGGCTGCCTCAATTTCTAATTCTTTAAAACTCACACTGCGTTCTTGCTGCGCGCTGCTTGCTTTTACCAAATCAAAAGATAAGGTGGCTAAGAGTTCAAAGTCTTTAAAGACCCGATAGTTTGTACGCTGACACTCCAAGATTAAGGTTTCAGTTAAATCATAAAAAGTTAAGCCTAAAAGCTTAGCTTGAATAGCTGCTGGCCAGTTTTGCGCAGCAACCGTGCCACTGTACTCAGCTTCTATTTCTTGCCTAGTGTGAACCCCGTCAATAACATCACCCTGAGATTTTAAGCAAGCCAGCTTCTTGTTTTTGCTCACCCTGACCCTTAAAGCCCAACCTGCATGCTGAATGCGGCCCCGAGCATCATCAAAATAATGATCCGTATGAAGCTTCAAACCATCTGCCACCAAACGATACCCCGCCTTTGTAAATAAAGGCTCGAGTTCATACTTTACAGGAAAGTCATCATCTATTAGTGAGTACTTTAGTTCGCGCTCAACGCTCATGGCTTTAGTTTAGTACGTTGTGTGCCTGTTGACACGTTGAGGACTTCATAAAGCTTGGCTTAAGATTAAGAGTTCTGTAAGGAGGTATTTGGCAAACTAAATAACGGTGGTGATGCTTGAATCCTGTGACGAATAACCTCTTTATCTTTTTTTAGAGCTCTAGTCTAGAACAAACTGGAGTCGAGCAGACACCTATATCTATTACGGAGTACCTATGTCTTTAAAACGCTTGAGCCATTTTTTGGCCAGATTTCTTTTGTTTAGTTTTTTTCTTTTCTTATTTGGTTGTAATCAACTAAGCCAACCCGAACCAGAGGCTGTTACGCTGAGTGGTACGGGCTTAAGCGCACAGTATTTTGCTAATTCTGATTTTTCTGGTGTGCGTCAAACACGAACTGATAAACACATCTTTTTTGATTGGGAGGCAACTGCTCCCATTAAAGGCGTGTCAGGCGACTTTAGTGCACGCTGGCAAGCAAGCCTGCGTGTACCCAAAACTGCAACCTATCAGTTTTTTCTAAGTGCTACAGGGGAAGCAAAACTCTTTTTAGATGATGTTGAGGTTTTAGCTGAAACAGACTACTTGTTAAAGGCAGGCGAAGCATATGCTTTTCAGTTAGACTTTGTAAAAACCCAAGCTCAAGCAGACATAAAGCTCGAGTGGCAAGCAGAGGGTTTAACGCGTGAGCTTATCCCGCAGCTTTCTTTTAGCCCAACAACTACTGTAGAGGTTCAAGCTGTTACGCAAGGGCTTAATTTACTGGTGAACCCTAACTTTGACATTGATACAGGCGCTTGGAATCTTTATGGTGCGGGTACAAAATCAGCCTCATTACCTGATCAAGATGGAACAGGGCAAGCTTTAAAAGCTGAGGCTTTTGCTTGGATTCAGCAAGACTTAGCGGTATCGGACATTGAAGTAGGGCAGATTTATACTTTAACTGCGTTTGCTAAAGTAGATAGTGGTGGCTGTACGCTTGGCTTTGCAGGCGATACCTTTAATGAGAAACTTGTCTTTACTAGCAATACTTGGACAGAAAAAGGCTTAAGCGTTACCCTACCTGCCAATACAAATTGGATGGCTGTTTATTTATCTTCAGGAAATCCTGCTTGTTATCTTGATACGGTCAGTCTAGTTGCGGGTGACAGCACCCCACCCCTACCTCCTACAGATAGTAATGAGCTTATTCAAAATGGGGGTTTTGAAGGTAACTTAGAAAACTGGCAAGCCTTTGGGGGAACAAGCAGCCTAAACACAAATACTAATTTTGGCAACCAAGCCCTAAGCGCTTCAGCCTTTACATGGATTCAGCAAGACCTTATAACGAGCTTACTAACACCCAACCAAAGCTATAGTTTTTCTGCTTTTGTCAAAACAACTCAGCTTTGCACGGTAGGTCTTGTTATTGCAACAGATCAAGGCATTGTTCTTAATGAAGCCCTTAGCTTTAGTAACACGGTTGATTGGCAACTGAAAAGCCTAGATATCACTGCACCCCAAAACAGTCAGTGGGCTGCTGTTTATATTGCTTCAGGCTCGAGTGCGTGCTTGCTTGATGATATTAGTTTAAATAAAATACCAAGCGATATAAATCCAACGGCCTTTTCCGAAGGAAGCATTCTTGATTTAGCGGGTCAGCAAGCTGGTACTGTCGTTGCAAAGCTAGAAAAAATCACTAACATTGTTTTTGGTGACATTATCCATTACGGAACAGACTGCTCATTTGAAGGCTTCTTTTACGGAACACAAGTAGGAAACGAAGTTACAGGAACGCTAACAAACCCTGAGCTGAACACAACAGCAAGCCTAAGCTTACGCCGAAACTACATAAAGGCTGAGTTCAGCTTTGATAATGGCAGTTGCCAAGGGGAAACTAGAGAATTTAGCTTAACAAAAACAACAACTGACCCACTGCTTGACGCTGAATTAAGACTACTACTCTTTCAAAATGACGTTCAAGTTTTAACACCTCAGTCAAATTTAAACCAAAACAAAGTTGAACTAGGTCGCTTACTCTTTCATGACAAAGAACTAAGTGGTAACCGCGATATATCCTGCTCAACTTGCCACTCTGCAGACCTAGCCACCGTAGACGCTCGAGCTTTATCCATAGGTACTAAAGGTACAGGTTCAGGTGCGAGTAGGCAACTTGGTCAAGGGCGAAACCTATTTCCGAGAAACTCAGCGGAACTCTTTAACAAAAGTTTCTTAAGCACTCAATTTTGGGATGGTCGTGTTAGCGGCACAGCAGCTACCGGATTTACTACGCCTGCAGGCAATCAACTGCCAACAGGGCTTGATGACGCGCTTGCAGCTCAAGCTTTATTTCCGCTCATAAACAGAAACGAAATGCTAGGTTTAGCGGGTGATACCGACATTAACAATCAAGCCAACGAACTAGCTGCATTTGCCTCTTCAAATCAAGCAGCTATTTGGAACGCTATTATGGCGCGTATTTTGGCCATACCCGAATACGAACAACGATTTGGGGCTGCCTACCCAACCGTAAGCCCAAGCAATTTAGGTATTGAACATGCTGTAAACGCTATCTCTGAATACCAAAAAGATGCCTACACAACCCTAAATAGCCCCTTTGACGCTTACTTAGCAGGTAACAACAACGCCTTAACGGAAGACCAGAAACAAGGCGCAATTGTGTTCTACGGTATAGGTAATTGCGCAGCTTGCCACTCTGGCACGTTACAAACTGATGAAGATTTTCACAATATCGCTGTACCGCAATTAGGCCCCGGTATAGACGCAAACGGACTTGATTTAGGTCGCTACTTGGTCACTGGTGTAGAAGCAGATAAGTTTGCTTTTAGAACCCCCTCCTTACGAAATGTAACCTTAACAGCACCCTATATGCATAACGGTGCATTTACCGAACTTGTTGACGCCGTAGATCACTACCACCTAATCGAAGACTCACTCAGAAACTACGACCCAAGCCAACTCGAGCTTTCTTTGCGTGACACGGTTAAGACAGATACTGACACGATTAATCAAATTTTAGCCACACTATCTGATGAAGCTAAGAACCTTCCTTTAGAAGGTCGTGCGAACAGTCTGGTTGCTTTTTTAGAGACGCTCACTGACCCGAGAGCGCTAGATTTAAGCGATGTCATTCCTGCATCTGTACCTAGTGGCCTACCCATAAACGACTAACTAACCCCAAGCATCTTTTTATTCACCATCATATAAGGAGAATTAATGAATAGAACGAAGTTAATCATCGCTTTAGTGACCCTGTTTTTTCTGGCAGCCTGCGGCCAATCTAACCAACAGCCAGCAGCTAAGCCAGTGGCGCAACCAGCAAGCAGAGCCATAGGTCTAAGCGCGGAGTATTTTAGT
>CAZWJZ010000189.1:0-9250 GCA_964634665.1 uncultured bacterium
TTTACCCTTGCAACTTCACGAGAGATTGCAGCAACGGCTGAGTTGGCTTGTTTTTACTCCCTAGATCGTACGATTTACCCTCTCGGATACGTCAAAGAAATGCTTTAAGAAACATTTGCTTTAAGAAACATTTTTTAAGCGTGGATCAAGCACATCTCTGATAGCGTCACCCAACAAATTAAAGCCTACTACTGTAAAGAAAATAGCAAGCCCTGGGAATATAGACAACCAAGGGGCAGAACGAAATCGCCCAAAGCCATCACTAATCATCGCTCCCCACTCAGGTTCTGGCGGTTGAGCACCAAGACCCAAAAAACCCAGCGCAGCCATATCTAAAATTACGGCACCAATAGACAAAGTCAGTTGAATTAAGATCGGAGAAAGGCCATTTGGTAATACATGACGCCACATAATACTGTTTGGCGAAGCACCAAGTGACCTAGCAGCTTGGACAAACTCTGTTTCACGCAAACTTATTACAGAAGCTCGAGTTATTCTTATAAAAATAGGTATTTGAGTAATGCTAATAGCTATGAGCGCCTTTTCAATACTTGTAAGCGTAAAACCTATGGGCAAACCCGGAATCTTGAAAGATAAATCACCTGCACCAAGTGCCGAGGCTAAAGCAATAGCAAGTAAGATGCCTGGAAATGCTAATAGGACGTCAACCAACCAAACCACAATGGTATCTAACCAAGCTCCAAAGAAGCCCGCCATTAAGCCTAAAACCATACCTATAGATGCCGATACGATAACTGCCAGAAGACCTGCTCGTAAGCTTATTCGTCCACCGTATAAGACTCTTTGGAGCAAATCTCGGCCCTGTACATCTGTACCAAAAGGATAACTAAGGGTTGTTAAGTTTTTTGCACTAAGGTCTTCTTGATTCATAGTCCAAGTTGGTGGCAATTGCCTTACTTTGAGATTACTTTTCAAAGGATCCCCTGAACGCAAAAAGGGTGCAAAAATAGAAATGAACACAACAATCAGCAATATACCTAAGCCAAGTAAGCCCGTTGGATTGCGAAAAAACCGTCTAAAGGCATCTTGAGTCAAAGACTTACCTTTTGTTTTTTGCTTAACTTGGCTAGCTTTAGTAGCCATAACTAAACTCTTGAAGAATAAAAAGTAAGCTTAAATGATGATTCATGAGTATTGAATCCTTGGATCAATCAAGGCATAGGATAAATCAACAAGTAGATTTACAACAACAAATATAAAAGCAACAAATAAAATACCCCCCTGAATAATAGGATAATCTCGAGCTGCGATTGCGTCATATACCCATTTGCCAATACCAGGCCAAGCAAAAACAGTCTCAGTTAAAATTGCACCAGACAGTAAGCCTCCAAAAGACAAACCAATGACGGTTATAACAGGCAGTAGGGCATTTCTTAAGGCATGCTTATTTATGACAATACGTTCAACAAGTCCTTTGGCTTTTGCAGTTCGAACATAATCTTGACCCAAGACTTCTAACATACTACTGCGTGTCATACGAACAATTATTGCAAGTGGAATAGTTGCTAAAGCAACACTTGGTAAAATGAGGTGAGTAAATGCATTCCAAGTAAATTTCATATCGCCTTTTAAAAGGCCGTCTAACAAATAAAAGCCCGTAATAGGATCAATGTCAAAACTCACATCTAAACGCCCTGAAGGAGGTAACCAGCCTAAATTTACAGAAAATATATAAATGAAAATAATAGCTAGCCAGAAAACAGGGAAAGAGACTCCTGCTAAAGCACCAAACATTAGGGCAGTATCAATAAGCGTTCCGCGCCTCATAGCAGCAATAACCCCTGCTGGAACTCCTAAAATAATAGCTATAAGCATCGCGCTTACTGCCAATTCAAAAGTGGCTGGGAAACGCTGCCGCAATTCTTGTCTTACATCGGTTAATCGAAAAATAGACTTACCAAGGTCACCTTTTAAAGCAGACCCAATAAAATTAAAATACTGCGAATCAAAAAGCCCTGCAAGACCTTGCTCTTCAAACGCTTGGGGGTTAAGAAAAAGGGGTCTATTTAACCCCAACTGCTCTCTAAGTCGTTCAATGGTGGCAGCTTGCGCTCTTTCTCCTAAAATAATAGTTGCGGGATCACCACGAACTGTTCTTGGAATAATAAAAACTAACAGGCTAATTCCAAATAAAACTGGAATAAGTCCTAGCAATCTGCGAATAACATAAGCACTCAAGTCTACTCCAAATAAGCAATTAGCCAAGACAAGATGAAACGTGAAGCTCTACAAGAAGTAGAGCTTCACGATAACCAAATCTAATTAATTCTTAACAACAGTTGAAAACGGTACGGTACTACCTAAGGGGTTAGGATAAAAACCCTCAATATTAGCTCTTGTAGCATTTAAGGTTCTAGGGTTTACAAGAGGCATTGCTGGCAATTCATCATAAAGAATTTGTTCAATTTGCTGATAAATAGCACTGCGCTCTTCTGCAGTCGCTGCAGACTGAGCATCTTCAATAAGTTGAAACACCTCTGGATTGTCCCAACCGAAACCGGTAGTAGCTTGCGATTGACTAAAGAAAGGTGAGATGAAGTTATCAGAGTCGGCAAAATCCGCACTCCAACCAAGCATATAGATAGGGAATTTACCTACACGGTAATCTTCAAGGTAGATACCCCAATCTTCAGTCATAAGTTCAACATTAATTCCAACTTCAGAAAGCATACTCGCGGCTGCCTCAGCGATATCTTTAGGATTAGGATAGTAAGGGCGAGAAACAGGCATGTACCAAAACTCAGTATCAAAGCCATCAGGATAGCCTGCTTCTGCTAAAAGAGCTTTCGCTTTTTCAGGATCATAAGCATACGGTTCATTCTCTAATCGACCTAAAAGCGTTGGAGGAATAAACTCACCAGCAACCGCACCAAGTTCACCATAAAAAGCTTCAACAATAGCATCTTTATCTATAGCATAAGCTAAGGCTTGGCGTACACGCACATCATCAAATGGTTTATTGGCTTGATGCATACCAATATAGCCTACACGTAAATCAGCTTCAGGAAAAACAACTTTTAAGTCAGGATTGTTACTCACTGCAGCAAAATCATCAGGAGATAAATTCACAGCAATATCTATTGAACCAGCTTCTAGTTCAGCAAGACGAGTTGCTGCTTCTTGAATACCTCTAAAGATAAGTCTTTCGGCATTGGCCTTTTCGCCCCAATACTCCTCATTACGCTCTAAAGTTAGGCGATCACCATCAATCCATTCAACAAATTTAAATGGACCTGTACCCACAACTCCTCTAACTGGAGTACCGTACTCTAAGCCCCCCGCCATGATAGCAGCAGGGCTATGCATACCAAAATAAGCGGCTGCCATAAGTTGTGGCAAGAAACCAACACCACGAGTTAAGGTAAACTGAACAGTATAATCATCAATAACATCTACAGACTCGAGTAGGTAGCCATCTTGTCCATAAAAGTTATTAAAAATACTCGTCCAAGCAACTAAGTCTTTACCTTGATCCGCGTAAGCGTAAGGGTTATCTTGGTTATTCCAACGGTCAAAGTTAAACTTTGCAGCTTCGGCATTAAATGGCGTTCCATCCGTAAAATTTACACCTTCACGTAACTTAAATACCCACGTTTTAGCATCTTCACTGGCTTCCCAAGAAAGAGCCAATAGCGGAGCTATTTCAGCGCTGCTTTGCATAAATCCTACTAGGTTTTCAACGACTTGGTAACCAACAGTTAGTGAATTCCCATCACTAGCGGTATCCATTGAGATTGGCAAAGCACTTTGTCCATATACAAGTGTCTGTGCATTTGCGCTGCTAAGCATAAAAACAAACGCTAGCAGGGTAAGAAATAAAAGTTTCTTCATACATCCTCCTTTAATAATCGGGTTAGTCCCGATGGGGCTAGATACTACCATATAGTTTTAGACAATATACCTTTGAAGAGGCTTCATAGCTGCACTCTTAGTAAAACTAAGACGCTCCCACCACAAAAGCTCCATTTCATCTCTGCGGTATCGGCTTAAAAAATGTGCTACGGCACTTTAGCCAGTTACGCTTAGCCTACTGTAAAGGATTTAAATAACACGTACTTTTTCCTTTAGAAAGTCTTTCTCAAAAGACTGCAAATAACTCGATAGATACCCGTATACTTGCGTATGGTAGCGATTAAGCCAATCTTTTTCGACTTCGTTCAAAAGCTCGAGTGCTACTAAGTTTAAGTCGATGGGGCAAAATGTGACCGTTTCGAAACCTAAAAAAGTTCCTACTGTTGTCGTTTCTTTTTCTACGCAAAACAGTAAGTTTTCTAAGCGAACACCAAACTCGCCTTCAAAATAAACCCCTGGTTCATTTGAACTAAGCATACCTACTTCAAAGACAATATCATTGGTTTTACTAAACCGTTGCGGGCCTTCATGAACATTTAGAAAGTAACCCACCCCATGACCAATGCCATGACGACAGTCCCAACCTTGCTCCCAAAGGGGAACTCGAGTGATTGCGTCGAGCTGTTGTCCTGTTGTGCCTTTGGGAAAGCTTAGAGTTGAGAGGCGTATAAGGCTTTTGAGTACGGTTGTGAAAACCTTTTTTTCTTGGCTGCTGGGTTTTCCTAAGCTTAGGGTTCTGGTTATGTCTGTGGTGCCGTCAAGATACTGTGCTCCTGAATCAATGAGTAAAATACCTTCTGGTTTTAAGCTTGGTACTGTCTTTGGGTCTGATTGGTAGTGACCGACTGCTGAGTTAGCTTTGTAGGCAACAATCGGGTTAAAGCTTTGGCCTTGATAGTGTTTCATTTCTGCCCGAATAACAGTGAGTTTATCTGCTAGGCTGAGCTCTGTATGCTGCTCTGTTTTAAGGGCTTCTTCTAACCAGAACTGCCATTTGACAAAAGCAACGGCATCTCTGATTTGAGACGCTTTTATGCCCTCGTATTCCGTTTTATTTTTAATAGCTTTCATTTGGCTTACAAGACTGGGGGCTTGCCTAGCTTTGCAGTCTTTTGAGAGGGTAGTAGCGAGTTTAAAAGAGGTTTTTTGAGGGTCTAGCAAAACGCTTGTGCCAGTAAGCTTTGCAACTTGCTCATAAATGGCTTGGTAGGGAAATACCTGCACACCATCATTTGCTAACGTATTCACTAAGCCTAATGGCAAGCTTTGTTCAGAAACAAATAGACTTGCTGAATCAAGATCAATAAGCGCATAAGCCAAAAAAACAGGATTGAAGGGAACATCTTGCCCACGTAAATTAAACAGCCAAGCACAGTCATCTAAACTGGTCACAAGCAAAACCTGACTATCGTTAGTTACTAACTCAGCGCGAACCCGCTCGAGTTTTTGCTTTCGTGATTCACCTGCAAAGCTTAGCTCATGTTCAACTATTCCTCTAGTTTGTAGCCTGGGTCTTTCTAACCAAATTTCAGCTAATAAATCGTGCTCAGTAATAATCTCTATATTTTTTGGGGTCAAGTAGGCTTTTAAATTTTCATGCTGAGCAACTGAAATAACACTGCCATCAAGACCCAATCTGGCATTTTTTCTTAACGTAGCTGCTAGCCAAAAATCATAATTAGGTATCTTATCTTCACCTAATTTAAACAAGTGAATGCCCGTACCTTTTAAAGCTTGCTCAGCTCTTATGTAATAACGAGCATCCGTCCATAAACCTGCTGCTTCTTGAGTAACAACAAGCGTTCCTGCTGAGCCTGTAAAGCCAGACAACCAAGCTCTGCCCTGCCAGTATTCAGCTACATATTCACTCTGATGCGGGTCTTGACTAGGTACAAGGTAGGCATCCAAATTACGTTCTCTCATGATACTACGCAATAACTCGAGCCTAGCCTTTACGTTCATACCTATTTGCCACCATCAACTGATAAGATTTGTCCTGTTATCCAATTGGCGTAATCTGAGGCAAAAAACAAGACTGCATGCGCAATATCTTTTGGCTCACCTAAGCGCTTTAAAGCTATGTTGTTAAGCAACTCTTGTTGACCTTTTTCACCGTATGACTGCCATTGTTTTTCTGTCGTGGGGTTTGAAAGTACAAAACCGGGCGCTATGCAATTAGCGGTTATTTGCCATTCGCCAAGTTCATGACCTAGTTGCCTTGTTAAGCCTATAAGCGCTGCTTTTGCAGATGCGTAAGCCTGAATGCCTGTGAGACTTACGCCTAAACCTGCACCACTTGAAATATTAATAATGCGCCCCTGTTTTTGCGCTTTCATACTTGGCGCAACAGCCTGTGAAAGGTAAAACGCAGCACTGACATTGACATCAAAAATACTTTGCCATTGCTGCTGAGTAACTCTATCAAGTGGCTGACCCACTTGCCCTAAAACACCACCCGCGTTATTAACAAGAACATCCACTTTGCCATCTTGCGCAAAGACCTCATGAATAAAAGCATCAACCGCTGCTTTTTGACTAACATCAAAAGCTCGAGCTTTTGCATTTTGGCATAGCTGAGCGGTTTCTTTAACGCTGTCTTCTAGAATATCGCAAGCCCATACTTTTGCACCGCGTTCGGAAAAGGCTTGGCTAATAGCGCGACCAAAGCCATGTGCGGCTCCTGTAACAATAACCACTTTGTCATCAAAGCGAATATTCATTAGGCACCAATCCCAAAAAGCGGGTCATCATTATTAATAGCTAAACTACTGACTGAAAATAGAACAACACCATCTATAGGACTAACGGCTTCTTGCAAGGGTTCCCCTAGCAAACTATTGAGTTGCCCAATACTTTGACCTTTTGTGACTTTGTCACCTGCTTTAACCTTCGGGTACCATAAACCACTATGTTCAGCTCGAAGCCAAGCAAACTCTGTTAGCAGCTTGGTTTCTTTTACCTCAGCTTCACCTGATAACATGCCTAAATGCTGCATAGCGTGCAAAATACCCACATGCAAACGCTCAACTTCTTCTTCAGGCCATAAGCCTTGACCGCCTGCCTCTGCCAAAATAGCAGGAACCCCTAAGCTAGGGCCCGCACTAATCGACATATACTCACTATCACTTTCCACTAGCAAATAAATACCAAACGCCTCAGCTAAGGCTTTTGATGCATCATGCCCAGCATTATAAATAGTGAACGGCTCGAGTGCTTCAATCATATCGCCGCCATGTAAATCAATGTAGGCGTCTGCTTTGCTAATAAAAGTTTCGCTAAGCCAGTATGCTAGCTTGTCACCAAAGCTTCCGTCTTGTTTACCTGGAAATAAGCGATTTAAGTTTTTTTGGTCAACAGGATTTATGTAGATTGAACGTGCCCAAAATGCAGGGGTATTAACAATGGGTAAAATGATAAGCGTACCAGCTAGCGTTTCTGTGTCTAACTTAGTGAGCCGATTTGCTGCTTCAATCGAGGCATACTCGGCACCATGCACACCCGCAGTAACAAGTAAAGTAGGGCCATCTAGCTTGCCTTCAAGAACCCAATAAGGAATCTCGACGGGATGCCCAAGGTCTGGCTTTAAGAATCCTTTTTGAGTTGAGTTTTTAGCTATGGTTTCTAACTTAAGCATAGTATTCCATTCTTTAAAGCTCCTGTTTTAAGAGGTCGAGATTTTCCAAACTCAAGTCTTTTTTACCCTCTTCAATAGCATGAATTTGCATTAAGATGTTTTTTAATAAAGGTGTTTTTATAGCTTCTTCCGCTGCAATTTTTATCATCATGCCAAGATGTGCATCTGCTTCTGTTTTGCGTTTTCTAACTGCCAAATCACGCCAAATACCACTGTGTGTTTTGGCTGATTTTCTGTTAAACATAACCATTTCTTCTAGAGATGCTTGTGAAATCTCAAGGCTTGCTGCTGGCATAAAAGCTTGCGGATTAAAGCCATTAAAGCCCTCAGGTTGAATCTGCTTAGCCGAAGCTACGCTCAAAACTTCTTTAGCTAAAGCTATAAAGCTAGCTGCGTACTCAGGTCGCGCTAAGGCATCTGCAATGGAATCATTTGTTAAAGCAGTTGCGTAAAGCAAAGCTCCATAAGCCATTTTGCCCCATAAAAACCCCCAAATATTACTGCTAATAATGGCCTTATCATCAAAACTTAAAAAGAGTTCATGAAGAAGCTCGAGTCTTTTTGTGGTTTTCCCGTTTAGCTCACCTAGTACCACAGCGCCTCTACCCCCGTAGTGAATAACAGCTGCTTCTAGGTAATCAGCGCCAAAATTAACGAAGCTACCCACCGTTTTTTCTTCACCAAGCTGTTGCGCAATAAGGTGTTCATTAAGCCCATTTTGAACAGATACTACACAACCCCTATCACTCAAAAAAGGCTCGAGTGCAGTGAGTGCACTTTCTGTATGATGGCCTTTAACACAGAGCAAAATCGTATCCCATGAACCTGTTAACGCTTCAGGCGTAAAGGCTGGTGCTTGCACCTGAAAAGTATCTATAGGGCCTTCAATTGTTAAGCCAGAGGTATTAATAGCATAAACATGTTCTTGAACAACATCTACAAAGGTGACATCATGCCCTGCCCTTACAAAATAAGCACCCATACTGCCACCAATAGCGCCTGCACCCCAAATAAGTAGTCGCATTACCAAGGCCCTCTAAGGGAAGCTCGAGCTTCTTCAACACCAACCTGCCAAAGCTCGAGCATAATCTCATCTGCTTTTTGAAAGTCTCCACCAAAGTTGCCTTCTTCAAGGTAATCTCGTACTTGCTTTGGGTTCATAACGCTCATTTTGTCAAAATTTACTATGGCTTTTTTATGCTCAGGTAAGCTTATGCCTTCTAGGCGAGTCCAAGGGAAATTCTCCATCCAAGAAGCGTGAGATGCAACTGCGTCAAGCTCTTTTACCTTGGCAAGCGTTTGGGGGGCATTCCACCAGCTGTGCAACTTCACTTTCATATCAGGATTCCTAGCAACCCACTCCGTGGCAAATGCGCCTGCAGGGGAGTTTCCGCCATGACCATTGAGTAAAAAAATTCTCTTAAAGCCATAACCTTTAAGGCTATTTAGAATGTCTTCAACAACCCGAAAGTAAGTCTCTAAACGCAAACTCACGCTGCCCGGATAAGCCAAGAAGTAAGGCGTTACCCCGTAGTTCAGGACAGGGAAAACAACATGCCCTAGCGGTTCTGCTGCTTCGGTTGCAATACGCTCTGCCAAAATATTATCTACTGATAAACTCAGGTAGGCATGCTGCTCTGTACTCCCTAAAGGCACGACAGCAAGATCATCTTTTTCTAAATAAGCCTTGACCTGCATCCAGTTCATTTCAGAAATACGCATAACCACTTCTCCTTAAGCTTT
>CAZWJZ010000190.1:0-9102 GCA_964634665.1 uncultured bacterium
CCACTCGCTTCACCTTGCACTTTAGTAACCGCTACAACCTGACGTGTTCTCACATCAATAACCCTTAAATCCATAGCAGCCGTTGATTTATTAGCCCCACCACCCACACTACCAAAAAAAGGAACTGGCACCCTAAGGCCACTACCAATACCTGTTGCCTTAGGGTTAAAGTCTGTAATTGCACCAATAATAGCCAAATCTGCAGCAGCAAACGCACTATCTGAACCTGTAACATCAAGCTCTGCTTCTAAAAGACCCACCGTTTGAGCTGACTCAAACACATCGTAACGACCCGACTGAACCAGCGCTGTCAAAAGCGCATCACTAATACCACCACCCACCGCAGTACTTTCAGAACCACAACTCGCAGCTTCACACGTAAACTGCGCCACCACCAACTTAGCTTTAGGGCCCGCATAAGGCGGTAAAGCAGGCACAGCCTGAACCACAGAAGCTGTTGGCGCACAACTCGCTAAAACCAAAGCAACCACAAAAATAATACTTGCAACTCTTTTCATCTTTTACCTCTTTCTTACTAAGCCCTTCAACTCAAGACTTAATAGCTTGAAAAAAGCATAAAAAAAGAGGTGTTAAAAAAACGCAAAATTGAAATAAAAGAAGCTCGAGTTTAGCAAACTCGAGCTTTTCCTTTCAGTTGTTAACTAAGATACGTTTTACTACTCTTTTAGAATACGCTTATCCTTTACTCGCTTTCTCAATACATACTTCAAAACAACTCCTTATTGTTAGACAAAAAACAAAAAGCTTAGCTGAAACTCACGAACAATCATCTTGCAACACATCCTCTATTTCATTAGCCATGTCATACAGACTTTCTAAAATGAGTTCTAAGTTCGCAAAATACTGCTTATCTTTTGTTTGAACATCTTCTAAACTAGCCCGCCAGTTGTCTTTAGTGGCAGAGTCATTCCAGAGTTTAAGTAAAAAGGTTTTTTGCTGCCGCATCTACTTTACTCAACTCGAGTAAAGACAAGGCTATACTCAGGGTTTGCTGGCAACGAGACATCTGCTTGCATTTCAAGACTCAAAGTATTCCCTTCACAACGGTAACTACCCACAAGACCCGGTTGGGGTAACATGCTAAATTCACTTGTCGTAAACGGTATAGCTGTACCCAAAACTTCTGCTGAAACACTAATCTCACCCTCAGCTAAATCACTTAACTCAGCAACATCAAGAGAACCATCATTCCAGAAGGTATATTGAAACCCAGTTCTAGCACCATTCATACTTATTTTCATAGGCAAACCTGTCATACTGTAATTCATTTGGTAATCATAAATATCGTACCCGCCCCAGTACGTCACACCATCATCACTACGACTGGCCTCTGTTAAGCGCAGCAAAAAACTACCAACAGAACCCTCATACTTTAGGTCATCTTCAGTCATATTCATGCTGGCAATCATGCGTTGCTCAAAACCCACAGCCAACTCCCATTGCGCCTCCAAATCACAAACTTGCGCAAGAGAAACACCTAAAAGCAAACTAACCAAAACGAGCACTAAGCTTTTCATAAACTCTCCTTAACATGAAGCGCTTGCTTCTAAACCAAGTGTAAAAAAACAAGGTGTAAAAAAACGCAAAAAACTAGCAGCAAAGAAAAAGCTCGAGTACGCTCGAGCTTTTTCTTTATGATCTGTTGTTCAGCAGAGTGTCCAGATAAAGATGCGTCTTACTGCAGTTCGACTATTACCGTCGCTATCTGTTACCGTTAAAGTAATTTCATGCCAAGTTCCAAAGCAGTTATTTGAGTAGATTCGAGTTGTTAGATTCGTACCTGTACCCAAGCGAGCTACTTGCAAAGTGGTTTGGTTGGTTGTCCAGACTAAAGAGCTACCTGTTAGCGTTCCATCTTCTGCGTCACTAGCTCTACCTACAAGAGTAATGTCTTTGTACCACATGCCTCTTGCATCATCAAAACCGTCATAGGCAAAGGCGTCATCACTGGTTGAGGTATCTGCTGCAGGGCTTGTTATAGCTACTTCAGGTGGCGTGTTAGTTGAGCAATCAATTACACTCAGATTTATAGAATCCTCTGCAAATGCCCCTTCACTATCTACAGCTCGAGCTATGATGTTATATCCACCAGCATCAAAGCTATCTGTTACTGTTTTTCCTATACCAAAAGTAGTTAAGCCGAGTACTGACCAAGTTACAGCTTCATCTGGCAGAGTATTACCTTCAATGTTTAAATCTTGCACAATGGCTCGGAAGGTAATACTTTCACCTTCGCAAAAGGGCCCTGCGCTAGTGGGTTCTACAATGTCTATTGTTGGTGGGTCATTCGTAATAGTAATTGTCACACTGTCACGAAGCGTGCCGCCTGCTGGGTTAGGGGTTGTTGCAGTAATAATGTGCTCACCAAAGGAAAGGTCTAGTTTAGAAATGAGATCGTTACTTTCACCAATAAGACCATCTATATTACTTTCCCAACGAATGACGGGGGCTTCAGTAAAGCCTTCTATTTTTGCTCTAAATTCAACACGTCGGCGTCTACGAGGTGTGCTGCTACCGTCACTAGGTGAAAGAATTTCAAGACTGGGTGCTAGCTTCTGACGGTAAGCATAAAACGCGCCGTCATCTGTAATACCCGTAATGAGAGCACGTTTTGCTGGGCTGCTTGTTTCGCAAAAAAGCAAACCATCTAAAACAACAGCTTCACTTAGTGGCACTGTAATTCTTACAAAGCAAGCGTCATTAGGGTCAGTAATGACAGTTCGAGGGTTTCTCTCTAAAGTCACACCTGAAATTGGGCTACCGCCAGATGCTGTATAGGTACCATTGCTTATGCTGCCATCAAACTCGATTACGCCATTAAGCCCTGCACCTTCTATCTTCCACTTGCCGAAAAAGTCTAGAGGGGCTGGTATTGCATCACCGGAGCGAGCAGCCTGCATTTCTGGGTAATCACCTAGAGTCGCAAAGAAGGGTTCACGAGCATCAGGATTACCATAAGGTTCAGTCCAGCCCGCCAAGCTGTCTCCTAGGCGCTTGGCAAGAATCTTAGTACCAGCAGCAATTTTGTTGTAGCTGGCATCTATTTGTGGGTCATCAAAGTAGGCTGTTAGCTGATCTCCACCAAGAACACCATTGACTCGGTAAGCCCGTGCATCGTCATAGAGGGTACCGATGCGCAAATCAAACTGTCCTCCTAAGGCTTCAGCGGGAAAAGAAGCTGGCAAATGATAAGCAGCAAGGTCTGCACGCTCTAAGTCTATATCCGTTTCTAAGTGCCATTTACCTAAAAACGGCTGCTGATTATTCCAACTACTTGGATTTCGGGTCTGTAAAATGCTATAGGCTTCATATATACCTGGCATCCAGTCATAGCTCATTTCAATAAACCCATCAGCGTCAGCGTCAGCTTCAGCAGGGCGACCTTTACCACTAGGATCACGACCCCATGAATTTTTAACTATAAATACTTGTTTAGCATCATCATAACCAACAATGAGCATGGCGTGACCACCCCAAGCGGTCCCTAAAGGACGCCAAACACCATCGCGGTACTGTTCTGCTGTTTCGCTAGTTTGTATGTCATAGCAGGCATCACCGCTAGGAAGACGTATGACATTGCCACTTGCGTCTCTCACAAGATTGCCGTCTGCATCTGTTTGCAAACAAGGATTTGGGGTTGTTAAACTCACACCAAATGCTACTTCGCGCCCAGCAGCAAGCTCTCTTTTAATAGCACCAAGATTTAGCTCAACCTTTCGCACGCGACTTACCCCGTAAACAGCGCTGTCTAAGACCGCACGCGGAAAGTTTGTAAGCGTAACTGTGTTTGGTATTTGGTAAGAGGTGGGTTGAGAATTAAGGTTCCAAGCATCTACGGCACGCTGTTGCAAAGTCTCATCATTCCAAACCATACGAGGAGCATCACCCGCTTGATTCGTGTTTTCATAATCACTCCAAGGAATGTAGCTCAGACTAGGCGTACTAGCAACAATGCCAGTTGTGCTACTTTCAAGCGGTAAGCCAAAACGCAAGCGAAACAGCCAACCCAACTGATAGCCTATACCACTACCCCCCCAGGCACCAAGCTGAGTTTCACGCTCATTTGGTCCCGTCGCTTCTCTAGGTAGCGCCGTCATTTTCTGAATATGATTAGCGTACTGCTCAGACAAATCAAGCGTAAGACCACGTTCACGTTTATATGCAGCCTCGAGTGCAGCAACGGTTGTGAACGCTACACAAGTACCCCGACCATTTTGGTTACGAATGGGAGTTTGTAAAGCAGTTAAATCTACACGCGCGGGAACTTGTTGCGGCGTTAAAATACTTGAGAGTGATTGTCCATTAAGTTGCACCTCATCAGCTGCAGTTTCAGGCGGCGCAGGAAACTGCTCAACTAAATCTATAACTAAATCTAAACGTTCAAGTACCACCAAAGTTCCATCTCTCAAAGTGAGCGTTGGGCTGCCATTGATTTCATCAGAAAAAGGCTCACTTGGTAACGGAGGCACAACCTCATCTGGTGGATCATTATTTTCATCTGAAGTTGTACCGCAAGCAACCAACAGAAAACTAAACAACAGAAAGCAAATCAATAAACCCTTCATCACGAATCTTCGTTTCATAATCTTTTCTCCTTTACTAACACCTTGTGTGTTGAGCCTAAGGTAGGCAAAAGAGTGTTAAAAAAACGTAAAATCATAGGAATGCTGGGGGTTTTGGTAGTTCATACTGACTGTCGAGATAGAGCTTCATTCGCTTTTTAGCAGGCTTTCTTGAACATAGCTTGTTCTAACTAAGTGTTATTTGAATAGCTCAAACTAAAATCATCCTGTACACTAATACTTAAGATGACTGAAAATGCTCGAGCTTAAACTTTTGGGTTTACCTAAGCTTTTTTTTGAAGGTCAAGAACTTGATGCACCTGGTTCTAAAGCTTTGGCTTTGCTTTGTTACTTAGCGTGTCAGTCTGAAGCTGTGCATCGCAAAGCCTTGGCTGAACTTTTATGGAACACCACGAGTACAACGAGCGTGCGGGTTGCTTTATCAGAACTTAGGACTTTAAAAGGGGCTGAGCAGTGGTTATTTTCTGATGGACAGTTAGTGAGCTTAGATGCTAAAACAGATGTACATGCTTTAGAGCAGTGTCTTTCTTTAGGTGATTACGCTCAGGCTTTAGCCCTATGGACTGAAACACCAGACCCGCAGTTCTTAAGGGGGTTAGAGGTCAAAAAGGCAGCTGAGTTTGATGACTGGGTTGCAGTTATGCGCTCACAGCTTAATGAGCAGCACACCGAAATACTCCAAGGTCAGCTCGAGCTTTTTGAGCAAGACAAGCAGTTTGATGCTGCGCTTGACTTAGCTCGGCAAATTCTTTTTAAAGACCCTCTGAATGAAGATATGCATCGTACTATTATGCGTTTAGAGCATGCTAGAGGTAATAGTGACGGTGCGCTTAAGCAATTTGAAAGCCTGAAGCAAAGCTTAAAAACAGAATTAGGTGTAGAGCCTTTAGCTGAAACGTTTGCTTTACTTCAAGAGATTGAACGCGCAACGATTTCTTCAGGTAAAACAGCTGTTATTCTTAGTGAGCTTAGCAGCATTCCTGCTTTGCCAGACAAACTTATTGGTCGTGATGATTTACTAGCAGAGCTAAATGAAACCCTAAAGACTAATAAACGTATTTTGCTACACGGCTTTGGGGGTACAGGTAAAAGCGCATTGGCAGCAAGCTTTGCAAAGCAGTGGTTAGAAACTAATAGGGGTAGCGTTTTATGGTTAGAGGCAGGGGATGATTCTGCTGAATCTCTTTTTGATGCCATTGCGAAGGCTTTTAATGCTCAGAATCAAGTTAATCAAACAGCTAACCCCAGCAGCACCCTCAAAAGCTTATTAAGTAAAAACACAAGCCTATTCATTCTAGATGACGCTTGGAATAGTTACGCTTTGAGCAAACTGCAAGATGCCTTGCCTGAGCAGTTAGGCTTTATTGTCACGGCAAGGCTACGCCATACCAAGCTAAAACGTCTTGATGTTGGTAGGCTTAAAAGAGAAGATGCCTTAGCTTTCTTGAGCGACCAAGCAAAGCAAGCGCTAAGTGACAACAAAGAAGCAAACAAACTCTGCGCTTTACTTGGTGATCACCCCCTTGCGGTGCGCATAGCAGGGCTAACTTTAGCGGCAGAGAATCTAAGTGCTAAAGACCTTTTAAACCGCATAAAAGATAACCCGCATAGCATGAAAACACCTGAGGAATTCTCAGAGGAGGGTCGTGAAAGTGTTGCTAGTTTACTTGCCAGTACAGCCAAAACGCTTAGTGACCCTGCTTATGAAGCGTTGCTAGGTTGCGGTAGTTTGTATAGCACTAGCACAACCCCTGAGCTACTGGCTTTAGCGTTACGCCGTGACGAAGAAGCTACTGAGAACGCACTAATAGAGTTACAAAAACGTGGACTTAGCGACAGGCAAACTCGAGCGGGTAGTGACTTGGTTAGTTACAAGCTGCATGATCTTGTGTTTAGTTTTGCTAAGGCTAATACAAATTTGCGTGCAAGCACCCTTATGCAAGCAGTCAAAAGCTTTTTGACTAAGCATCAAAGAGATTTTGATGTACTTGATATAGACATAGCTAATATTTTGGGTAGCACTCAAACTGCTCAGTACGAAAGCCCTGAATTATTTATAAAAATAATGAGTCAACTCTGTGTAGGTGATGCTTACTATTTGGCAAGGGGTCACAGCTTAGCTTCGTTAAGACTCTTGATTAAGGCGAGTGAATTAGCCGAAGCTTTAGATTATCTTGAGGATGCTCATTTTTTGTTTGCAAGGTTAGGCGACGGGTATCGAGTTTTATATGGAGATTATAATAAGGCCTTAGCAAGTTATCGAAAGGCTCTTGATTTAGCTCAAAGAATTAATAATAAAGCTAGAAAAGCAACGTTATATAGTTTGATAGCAATTACTCGCTTTGAGCAAAACCATGAAGACTTTAACTGTTATTTTGATAAGGCTTATGCGATTGCCAGTAGTGAAAAAGATGATTTTTTATTAAGTAATATTTTACAGCACCGAGGTTATGTAGCTGGACATCAAGGTAACTGGGAACTCACACAAGAGCTTTCTAAAGAAGCCATCGAGGTGGTTAATCGACTTGCCTTACAACATCCGAACGAGTCTTCAGATATTAATTATCGCTTGTTTTTCTCATTGCTCAATCTTGGTGAAGCAGAAAGAAAGCTCGGTAATTTTGATCAAGCATTGATTGTTAGAACTCAAGCTTTGAATCTTGCGTTAAATGAGCAAAATCAGTTATGGGCTGCTTACGCTTTTCAGGAGTTAGGGGAAATGTATCATGATGTTGACAATAAAGCTTTAGCCTTAGAAAACTTTAAAAATGCTTTAAAACTCTATGAAGAAAATAATGCCTTTGCAGATATGGAGCAAATTAAGTCTTTTCTTGCAAGCAATGCCTATCAGACCATTTAGCTATGTGGGTGACTAATATCTATAGAAACGTTTAAGGAAGCCGTATACTTTGGTTAGTTTACACATTTAACGCTTTTTTAACGCCCTCTTTTTTATAGTTAAATCAAGAAACGAAAGGAGCACTAAATGTCTTTTTCTAAACTTCCAACAAATTTACTTCTGTTAGCCACTGCTATTCTTTTCTTAGCTAGCTGTAGTGCAACACCACAAGCACCTCAGCCTCAACTTGAAATCACTGCCAATTCTTCTTATTTGAGCAATTGGGCAGGAAATTTTTTGAAGTCTTACCAAGGGGATGATTACAGGAATTGTGTTGCCACTTCTTTTGATGTACCTGGGCAAGGCTTGCGAGCCATGGGTTCAGGCTTACGTGCTATGGGTTCTGTTGGTGGTTTGTTTATAAATAGTCCAAGTAACTTGGTTAAGAATTACAGTGCGCAAGATGTAAGTAGTTATCTTAAAAACTTTGCTGATTACCGCGCTAATGATGCGGTTGGCATTATTGTTTTAGATCAGTTTAGTTTTGATGCAGGTAAAAAGCGTGTGAGTGCCTACTCGGTTGGTAGTGACGTTTATGAGCTTGTTGACGCGGTGTCTATAAGTGAAGATGCTCTAGAAGATACCTTTAAAAACCTTAGGGCAACTGGGCAACTTTCGCATGGTGCGCTTGTGTTTGAGCATACCCAAGAAATTGTAGATGGCTTGCCTAATACAAGCCCCGCATGGCGTAATAGGTATTACAAAGATGAGAAAACGTTTTACCGTAACGGTCAGAAAATAGTTGTTAAAGCTGTAGATGTAAAAGATTTTGATACAGCTTTGGTTGCTAGTACCTTAGAACAAGCCATTAGAAATCTTGAGGCTAAAGGCGTTACTAAGATTTCTATTAACATGAGTTTCTCAATTGTGCCTTGCGTTTTGTCTGAACTCGCTCGTGACTATGACAGTATAGAAGCGTATCTTGAAGATATAGAGGCTAAAGCTGAAGCTGAGGGTGAAGACTTTGATGCAGATACCTTTATAAATAGTCTTAGCCTGTTAACGGCTCGCACCAATGACCCTTTACTCGCAACTATTAATACTAACTATGGTCAAGGCATTTGGGATAGAGGCAATGTAGCAGTGGTTGCAGCAGCTGGTAACTACAGCTCGAGTATTCCTTTGTTGCCTGCTTTAGCACCTGATGTTGTGAGTGCTAGCTCGTTTGATTTTCCGACCAACACGGCTTCTTCGTTTTCTAATAAGGGTGAAGTTGCTGCGCCAGGCTGGGTGTTTAGGCTTGATGATTCAACGAAGGGTCGTTTAATTAGTTTTGCTGGTACATCTTTTTCTAGCCCTGCGGTCGCAGTTTACGCTGCGCTTGACTTAGCGCAAGATTCACCTAAGTGCTTTAGTGATAGCAGTCCTTCTGATTTACTGAGTTACCGTGATTACAGCTTTAAGCGTTTAGATTCTGTGGTGGCACGCTGCACACCCTAGCTTAGTTAGCTTCTTTCGTAAAAAAGCTCGAGTATAAACTCGAGCTTTTTTGTATCTGTTTAGTGGCTTTAATTGTTACACTGTGCAGGGGTTTAATTAGTTTCAGTTTAGAGGGTTAAATTATGAATATAACACTACTTGATGGTGGTATGGGGCAAG